>DATAIE010000083.1:0-1675 GCA_036262875.1 Verrucomicrobiales bacterium | reverse complement strand
CCAGGGGGGCGGCGGAGGGAATACGCCGGAAGCTATCGCCGACGCGAAGCCGCTGGTGGTCACGGCGCCGGTCGTGCTGGGCACGGATCCCTACCAGTCCATCATTGGTCCGCGGCACGATGGAAACACGCCATCCACGGGGAATGCGCCGGCATTTACCGGTCCGGATGCGAATGCCCCGCCGCTGATCCCGGCGGCTCCGGTGCCGGGGACGACGCACAGTTCTTTGCTAACGCCCTCTCCCGGAAAGGCGACAGTGGATTGAGGTGGCGGTGGCGGTGGTTTCACCCGGCTATTGCCGTGTGAAAAACCCTGCGTTAAGGCCGGGGCATGTCTTCCTCCAAATTCCGTTTTCACCGTCTCTTCGGCTCCGATGGCAAATGCTTCGACGTTGCCATCGACCATGGCTTCTTCAACGAGTACGGGTTCCTGCCGGGCATCGAGAACCTTGCCGCCGCGGTACGGACGGTGGTGGACGCGGCCCCCGATGCGATTCAACTGACACAGGGACAGGCGCGGCACCTGCAGAGCATTCCGGGCCGGCAAAAGCCGAGTCTGGTCCTGCGCACGGATGTGGCGAACATCTATGGCAAGACGCCGGCGGAGGCGCCCTTCAGCCGCATGATCGAGAATGCCGCTGAGGAGGCGTGCCGACTGGACGCGGCCTGTGTGTGTGTGAATCTTTTCCAGATTCCATGGGCCTCCGTCGTGCATGATCACTGCGTGCAGAACATCCTGCGGTTGAAAGTGGAGTGTGAGCGGCTGGGGATGCCAATGATGGTGGAACCGCTGGTCTTCAAGGCAGCGGAGGGGTCGGGCTACACGGTGAACGGCGATGAAAAGGTGATCATCCCGCTCGTCCGTCAGGCGGTGGAACTGGGAGCCGATATCATCAAGGCCGATCCCACGGACGATGTGAGCATTTACCACAAGGTGGTGGAAACGGCGTGCGGCATTCCGGTGCTGGTGCGCGGCGGCGGACGCGTGAGCGACGAGGAAATCCTGAAACGCACCCACGCGCTGATGCAGCAGGGAGTGGCGGGGATCGTCTACGGGCGGAACATCATTCACCACCCGCAGCCAAAGGCGATCACCCGTGCTCTGATGGCGGTGGTGCACGAAGGCACGTCTCCTGCGGAGGCCTTGAAACACCTCTGACGCGCGGGCGGGATTGCGTTCCGCCGCATCAGAGCCTATCATGCCACCATGGCAGGAGATAAACAGGTCATTCAGGCGGAGATCAAGGCGGTGCTGCCCACCAGCGGCGGCTGCGCGGTCTTTCTCGGCAACACGCAAAAGACTTTTGTTATCTACATCGATCACAGCGTTGGCCTCGCCATCACGATGGCCATGCGCCAGGAGCCGCGTGAGCGTCCGCAGACCCACGATCTCATCGGCAGCATCCTCGCAGGATTCGGCGCGAAGATCGAGCGGGTGATCATCAATGACTTCAAGTCGGGTGTGTATTACGCACGGTTGGTGATCGTGGCGGAGAATGAGCTCTACGAACGGAAGATCGTGGAGATCGATGCGCGCCCGAGCGACAGTATCGCCCTCGCCGTGGCCGGGCGGGCTCCCGTGTATGTGACGAAGCCGGTGTGGGATGAAGCCGAGGACATGAGTGCGCTGCTGCAGCGCATGGAGGAGCGCGGTTCGCCGTTTCCGCCGGAAGAGG
>DATAIE010000082.1:0-1809 GCA_036262875.1 Verrucomicrobiales bacterium | reverse complement strand
CATCCCGTTTCTTTCTTCCGTCTGCGCGGCGCTGAAGGCCACCGGGCTTTCCATCTGAGAGGTTGAGGTCATCGGAGTCGGATTCTTAGGGTATGCCGGAACGGTCCTCCGCGGCTCAACGGTATCCGCCGGAAACGAAGAAGACTTCACCCGTGATCCACGCCGAGTCCTCCGACGCGAGGAACAGAGCGACCGTAGAGATATCCTCCGGCTGCCCCACGCGACCGAGGGGAGTTTGCGCCTCAATTTCCCTGCGGAAGTCACCCTCCGTAAAGCCGGCGGAGCGGGCCCCCTCCGTTTCGATGAGACCCGGATTGAGGGAATTGACGCGTATCTTTCGCCCGCCCAACTCCTTTGCCAGCGACTTCGTTACCGCGTCCACCGCAGCCTTGGTGGCACTGTAAACCGACCCGGCTGGAGGGGCCGCAGTGCTGACCACGGAACTGATATTGATGACGCTGCCCCCGGTGGCCGGGAAATATTTCAACGCCTCCTGAGTCGTAAGAATGAGGCCGAGCACGTTCAGATCGAACTGCTTGTGGAAGTGCTCTCCCGTGATTTGTTCCAGGGGCAGGAACTCGTAAATCCCGGCGTTGTTCACGAGGATGTCCACCTGACCGAACGCCTTTTTGGTTTCCTGGAAGAGACGATCGATTTCCTCCTTTTTGGATACGTCAGCCTGGACGGCCACCGCCCTGCCTCCCCCGGAGGCAATTTCCGCGACGACTTTTTCCGCACCCGTTTTACTGGAAGCGTAGTTCACGATGACGGCAGCGCCTGCGGCGGCGAATTCTTTCGCGATCGCCGCGCCGATTCCTTTGGAGGCACCGGTGACGACGGCCACTTTGCCGGACAGTTTTTGAGTTTGGTTTTGGCTCATGATGTGTGTGTGTGTTTTGGGTTTGTGGAAATGTTATTTCTGTGACAAATAAAGTTACAATTAAGGGCAAAAAAAGTTACTTCAGGACATCGGCGACGATTTCAGAGAGCGGGATTTTTCCCAGTGCGGTCTCCATGGCGGTCTGCGTTTTGGAGAGCGCGCGTTCGAGAGCGGTTTTGATATTACAGCTCACGGGGCAGACCTCCCGTTCCGTGTAGGCATGAATCGCGAAGGCTCTCGGAGCGTCCACCGCCTGATAGATATCCAGGAGGGAGATCTTCGCAGGGGGCTTTGCGAGCCTGCATGCACCGGACTTGCCGGTACTGGTCACCACGAGGCCCGCCCTGGAAAGCTTTGCCAGCGTGCGGCGAACAAAGCTGGGACTGGTATTCACGCTCGCCGCGAGGTGACTTGACGTCGTTTCCCTGTCATCCCGGTAGGCCAGCCCGGCCAGGAGATGAACTGCAATGGAAAACTGAGTGTTGACCGCCATACTGTTACTCTATTAGTCACAGAATTGAAAAGCGCAAGTCGTTTTTTCTTTGTCCCCGGAGGGGGGCTCCGCAATGCGGTTGTTTCTCCCCTGGAACGAAGCGAAAACAGGAAAGTTAAGCGCACAGTGAACGTAAGCCCGCATGATGACCTGCAACGACCACCTCCTCTTTACCCTGAATGAAGCTGCGCGCCGCGCGGTGAGTCGCCGCTCGTTCCTTCAAAAAGCCGCCGGCGGCATCGGCCTCGCCGCTCTTGGCAGCCTTCTGACGCAACGCAGCCAGGCTGCGGGAGGGTTGCCTGGCCTCCCGCATTTTGCGCCGAAGGCGAAGCGCATCATTTACCTCTTCCAGAGTGGAGCCCCTTCGCAAATGGACCTGTTCGATCCAAAGCCGCAGATGGCCTCCCGCCGCGGCGAGGACCTGCCCGCATCCATC
>DATAIE010000081.1:0-3858 GCA_036262875.1 Verrucomicrobiales bacterium | reverse complement strand
TCGACGGATACCGCAGGAAAAGAAGCCGGCGGGATGACCCTGCCAGTCATTCCTTTTCAGCCTTCGGATCAGGACATCGCCCTGGCGAGGGCCTTCGGGCGACGCCTCGTCGCCCTCGACGGGACGGACGGTGCGGCGGCGGACAACGCCGCATTCGGAGAATTTCTGCGGAGGGTGCGCGACATGCCGGCCGATGCCAAACGAGCGGAGACGGAAGCCTGGCTGAAGACTCATCCGCATTCCCGCTGGGCTACATCACTGCGCGCGGAGGTGGCGGGCGCAAAATACAAAGCCGGGTGGTTCGCAGAGGCCCGGGAAATTTACCAGGGACTGTGGAACGATCTGCGATCGCGTGAGGATGAAGCGGCACGCGGACTGGCGGACGAGGCGCTCGGATTTCTTCTGGACAGCGACACCGGCGCCGGACGCTTCGCACGGTTGAAGGAATTGCTGGCAGAGTCGGCGGAGCGTCCGCATGCCGATGCTCTGGAGTCAAAATTGCAACGCGCAAGGCAGGCGGTTTCGCTGCTTGAAAAGGGAGCCATGCAAAGCGTGACGTGCGGACCGCTCGCGCTGAACGCCATCCAGCGGCACCAGACGGGCCGGGTCACACCCGTGCCGCTGGAAAACATGCCTGCGAGCTATCTCGCCACAGGCATCCCGCTCAACGAGGTCGCGAAGTATGCGGTAAACCACTATCATCTCCCGCTGACACCGGCGAAGCGCACCGACAGCGCGGCGGCCATTCCGGTGCCATCAGTGCTTCATGCCCGGGAGGACCACTACCTTGCCCTCGTGGCGGCGGAGAGTGGAAAGTATTTCGTCGTCGACCGTGCCCGGAGATTCGCAGAATGGGTGGAGGCGACGGCGGTGGACGCCATGAGCAGCGGCCACTTTTTGGTGCCTTCCGGCAAGTCAGCGCCCGCGGGATTTGAACTGCTGGCGGAAAACGAAGCCCGCAATGTCTTTGGCCGTGACGGCGCTCTCGGTATTCAGCCAGCGGATGAGAGTTCCGGTCCTGCGCGAAAAGAAACAAACAGCGCATCCTCCGAAGGGGTGCCGGTTTATACCTTCCACGCGCAACTGGCCGGTCTCATTGTGAAGGACAGGCCGCTCGCTTATCGCCCTCCCTTTGGACCTCCGGTGGCCCTTTCCCTGACTTACCAGGACATGGACAGCAGTCAGCCAGTGGCGTCTCCCGCGTATGCTCACACCGGCAAAATCTGGATGGCCGGATGGACCGCCTACGTCGAACCGGTGACGGGCACGCTCACGGCATCCTCGCAAATGAGAGTGCATGAAAGTCACGGCGGAGTGGAAGTGACCACCTACGATGTGGAGGCCGCGTCCTTCGGTCCGCATGATCATTCATTTGCCGTCATCCGGAAGACAGCCTCCACGACTTACGAACGGGTGCTGCCGGATGGAACGAAAGAGGTCTACAGTGTGCCCGATGTCCCCGCGTCGCCCACGAAGATTTTTCTCTCCCGCATCGAAGACGCAGCCGGCAATGCGATGACGTTCACATGGAACGGTTCATTGAAACTCACCTCCGTGAAGGACGCCCTGAACCAGGTGACCACCCTTCAGTATGCCCATCCCACCGATGCATGGAAAATCACCTCCGTAACGGATCCCTTCAGCCGCACGGCGCTGCTGGGTTACAACGCCTCGGGACGGCTCAACTCTCTCACCAACCAGGCCGGAATGGTGAGCACGCCAGGCTATCAAACGGACGGATTCATGACCTCGATGGCGACACCTTACGGCACGACGCTTTTTCGCAAACTCATCGATACCCCCGGATTTGAGCGCATCACAGAGGCGGAGGATCCCCTGGGAAATGTGGAGCGAATTCAATTCGTGGATCCAGGCCCGGTCATCAATTCCCTCCCGCCCGCCAAAACACTGACTATTGGAAGCGAAAGCATCCGCTTCCACGCCGAATACGGCCGGCTCCAGTTCCGCAACTCCTTCTACTGGACCAAAGAAGCCTGGCGCAACTCCCCTAACGATTACAGCGCGGCGGTCAATTACCGGTGGATGGCGGATGCCGACTATCTGGTGGGTCCCGTGCTGGAGGCGGTCAAACCGCCGCTCGGGGAGCGGACCTGGTTTGCCTATCCCGGTGCAGAGAGCACGGAAGTCGGGTTGCCCTTCTATCCGGGCATGGGCGTGGAACCGGCCATGTCACTGCTCATGGTGGATGCCACCACTCCGCAGCTTTCCCAAACTCACCGCAACCGGATGGGGCGCATCATCAAAGCCGTGGACCCGCTGGGCCGAACCACTGAATACAAGTACCATGCGAACGGCCTGGACCCGGTGGAAATCCGGCAGACCACCGGCGGCATTTCGGAACGGCTTTCCACGCTGACCTACAACAGTCAACGGAAGCCGCTCACGGTCACCAGCGCCTCCGGGCAGATCACCACCTTCACTTACAATGCGCGCGGGCAGAGGCTTACCACCGCGTCCCCTCAAGGCACCACCACCTACGGATACAATGCCAACGGCTGCCTCACCTCCATCGATGGTCCCCTCGCCGGAACAGGTGATACGACCACGTATACCTATGATGCCCAGTGCCGCGTAAGCGGGGTGACCGGTCCGGACGGCTATGCCGTCACCTTCGCCTACGACAGCCTCGACCGCCTGACACGCCGCACGTTTCCCGACACTACGTACGAAGAGATCACCTACAACCGGCTCGATCCCGTAAGCTGGCGCGACCGCAACGGTCGCGTCACCTCGGTGCTGTACGATGCGCTCCGCCAGCCAGTAAAAATGACCGATCCGTTGAATCGCGTGACGCTCTACGAATGGGGCCGCTGCGGAGAGATGGGTTCCCTAACAGACCCCATGGGCAGGACGACGCGCTGGAACTACGACCTCCAGGGCCGGCCGGTCTCCAAAGATTATCCGGACGGCAGCCGCATGGCCTGGACGTATCATCCCTCCACCGGTTTGATGGCGAGTCAGACCGATCAGAAGGGCCAGGCCGCGGTCTTTAGTCACTATTTGGACGGCCGTTTGCGCTCCATGGCATGGCCCAACGCGCTCCTCCCCACTCCGGGCGTCACATATACCTATGATTCCGTGTACGGACGCCCAGCCACGATGACGGACGGACAGGGCACGACGGTCCATTCGTATCACCCCGTCACCGGCGGGGTCACGACCGGTGCCGGAAAACTCGCGAGCATAGATGGCCCGTGGGCAAACGACACCATCACCTTCACCTACGATTCGACGGACCGCCTCGTGAGCCGCTCCATCAATGGCGTGCCCGAAACAATGGTAACAGATGCGGCGGACCGGGTGACAAGCCTGACGAACTCACTGGGCACCTTCACACCCGCCTATGCCGGAACCACCGGACGCATCATTTCACTCGGCCTGCCGGGGGGCGGGCAGACACTGTATACTTATTATCCCAACAACGGAGACCGCCGGCTCCAAACGATCACCCATCAGGCACCCGGAAGTGTGCTCCTCTCCGAATTCGCCCACACCTGGGACGCGAGCGGCCGCCTCACAGGGTGGACTCACAAGCGCGGCGCAGCGGCGCTGGAAACGTGGGCGCTCACCAATGATGCCGCCGGTCAGTTAACTGGAGTTTCCATCACCCAGCCAGGATTCCCCAACCGCACCCTCAGTTGGGAATACGATCCCGCCGGCAACCGTACAGCCGAAATCATCAACGGCAGCCGGACAGATGCGCAGTACGACCGGCTCAATCAGCAGACCTATGTGGCCGGAAGCACCGCTGCCTCCACGTATGAATGGGACGGTGCGAACCGGCTCACGGCGATCGTGCGAGGAACGAAACGCAGCGAATTCAGCTATGGCGGTCAC
>DATAIE010000080.1:0-1559 GCA_036262875.1 Verrucomicrobiales bacterium | reverse complement strand
AAATGCAGGTGCCCAGGTGGCGGTCATTTCAGCGGTGCCGCCGGGGTGGGTTGAGTGGATTTCACGCCGTCCAGGTCCGACGCCAGGTCCCGGCGCTGCCAGCAGCGGACATAGTCGATGACGAAGTCGTCCGGCAGACGTGTATCGTCGAGATCATTGTTATCCCATCCACCCATGACGTGAGTGAACATGATATCCGAGGGTACCGTGGACACCCGCGGTGATTCCCAGCGGGCCACCTCACGGCCATTGCAATAGATAACCGCCTTCCCTGGCAGCCACAGCAGACCGGAGGTGATGAATCCTTCGCGATCGTGATCGGCGTAGATGGAGGTCGTTCCCGTCTGCCGGTGTGCTTCGCCGTACCCGTCCCAGTGGAAGGCAATGTTGAAGCGATGATCTCCCCAGCGCGACAGATACTCCATGATATCGAACTCCATGCCGCCCTCGCCGGTGCTCGCCCGTTTCCACTGCTCGCCTTTCGCCAGTCCCCGGTCCGGCATGAGCCACATCGCCGGCCAGAGTCCTGGCGCTTTCGGCAGTTTCATGCGCGCCTCGAAGTAGCCATAGCGCTGCACCCATTTCCCGTACGTATCCAGAAATCCCGTGGCATACGGAGTCTCTGCACCTTTCGGATCATCATTGTGCCGTCCCGTTTTCTTTTCGTAGCGAAGAATCGCCACGCCGTTCTTCACGATCACATTGTCCTTACTGAAGTGGCTGAGTTTGTCCCAGTAGTTCGCCGTGTAGACATTCCATTTGCTGAGGTTCACCCCGTTGCCGTCAAACTCCTCCTGGAACGTGGGCACCCATTCGCCCTCCACCGGCGGGCGCTTCCCCAGCCAGTTCGGCATCGTTCCCGGTGGTGCCGCCGCCGTGATCGACTCGACCACCAGTTTCTGTTCTCCTCCGCGTTCATCACCAAAGATCGTTACGCCGCTCACCGCATCGTTGAGAAACCGTGTGCCCCTGCCCGGCGCGATCTTCTCCTTCCCCGTGTGAGCATTCGCTTCGCCCGTCCATGGCACCGCGGGAATGAACGACACCACGAGCTCGCCACTCTCTCCCGCCTTCAGCGGCTTCGACAGCGCCACCTTGTCCGTCGGACCCGCCGCGCTTTCCACGCGGGCAGCGGGAGCCACCGCACCGGAGCCCGTATTGCGAATCTTTATCCTCACCTGATGCGCCTCGCGCAAGTCCCACCGCCCCTGCTCCGGCTTGATCGTCACCGCCTGACCCTTTCCGGAAAACGATGCTAACAACTTGCCGTCTTCCGGCTCCGCCCGCGCCCCACCCGTCGCCTCCGTGGCAAATGCCACTCCCTTTCCCAGGAGTACACCATCCTTCGGCTTCACCCTGATCTTCTCCGGATCGGCCGGCGGTCCTTCACCCGGTTTTCCGCCCGGGGTCAATGAAACGACCCGAAAAGCACATTCCTTCGAGTTCTTTCCGGTAAAGAATAACAACTGCGAAATCTCCCTGGGATTCAGTTGATACCCCGCCTTGTGACCGTCGGAAAAACCAAAAATCACCCGAATGGTTTTAGACGCTCCGGGCTC
>DATAIE010000079.1:0-6918 GCA_036262875.1 Verrucomicrobiales bacterium | reverse complement strand
ACCGTCCGCGGTGCGGAACACCGTCACCTTTCCGGACCGCATGCAGTTGAGGCCACTGGCCGCCGTGCCGAACCACAACGTGCCGTCCGGCTGCTGCGCGATGCAGTTGGCCTGGTCCACGGAAAAACCGTCCCTCCTGGTAAAACGCTCGAACTTTCCCTCCTGAAAAGACAGAATCCCCTCGGCCTCCGTCCCGATCCACAGTTTGTTATCCCGGTCCTCGAGCAGCGCCGTGACCACTGCCGCGATGGACCCGCCCGCGGCACCGGGCACGGTCAGGTTTCCCTGGTTCCAGCGGAGCAGCCCGCCGCCCCGTCTGCCGATCCACAGCGATCCGTCCCGCGCGGGACAAAGTGTTAGGATTGCGCCGCCCGCTTTGAAGTTCCGTCCGGTATCCACGGGATGAAACAGCCCGTCGCGGAACAACGACAATTCACCCGACGCCCCTCCGGCCCAGACGCGGCCCTCCGTGTCCTGCGCCACTGCCGTTATACTGTCCGATGCGCCGTCCTTCAGTTGCCATGCCCGCATGCTGCGCTCCTTCAGCCGCGCCAGGCCCCTGCCATTGAGCCCCACCCACAGATTCTGCTCTCCGTCCTCATACAGACACCGCACGCCGCCCTGCAGTTGCGGGCTGCGAATCACCGTCTCCCTCCCGTTCCGGAAACGCCACAGTGATCCATCGTCCATGGCCGCCCATGCGTTGCCACCGGGCACCGCGGTCAGAGCAGTGACGCGTCCGGGCGGAAGCAATTGTTTCATCGGCTGCGCACCTGTAAATTCTCCGTAGAGCAGGCCAAACGTCCGGCCACTCACCCACAGCTTTTGGTTTCCTGCGTCCATGAGTGCCCCGGCCTGCGTGCTCCGGTTCACCGGTGTGATGCCGCCGGTTTCCCAGCGGGAAATTCCCACGTTGGAGGCGATCCACAATCCATTCCCCGGCGACCTTGCCAGGGCCTGCACGCCCATCCCCTGCATTCCGTCGCGTTCGCTGAAGATCGTCAAACGCCCGTCCTTCCAGCGATTCAGCCCGAAAACCGTGCCGATCCACACGTCGCCTTCGTCACCGGCCGCCAGACAGGTGATCATGTCGGACGACAGCCCATTGACGACCGAAAGGCTCGTAAACACCCCGCCACTCAGCCGCACCACGCCGCCTCCACCGGTGCCGATCCACAGATCCCCGGCCCTGTCCTGCAGAAGGGCTGAGATGCTGTCCGATTTGAATGCCGGCGTATTGGCGCTGCTGAAGGACAGGAAGCGCACGCCGTCAAAACGGGCCAACCCGTGCTGCGTGCCCACCCAGCAATAGCCGTCCCCGGTGCGCAGCACGCAGTTCACGGTGTTCTGCGGCAGCCCCTGTTCCGTCAGCCATATCTGCACCAGCGGCTCCGGCTCCTGCGCGACCGCTGCACCGGCGTATAACAAACACGCCGCCAGCGTCCGCAGCAAAAGGCAAGGCCGGCCAGGAGGAGAAGCGATGGAAGGCATGCCGGTCATGAAGGCTCTTCAATTCACCGGAAACGGGCCGCCTGTATAGAAAAATCGCCGGACCCGCAAACGTACGAGGACTCGTGACTGTCCGCGCGGGAACTCCGGTGCCATATGCCTGCGTGTCCCGGCTCTCCGCCGGTCCATCAGCCTGCCATTCAGCTCCGATCATGAAACGCTCTCTTCATCCCGTTTGCTCCGGATTTCTTTTCGCACTGATCCCGGCAGTGCTTTGCAGTGCGCCGCTGACTCTGCGCGCGGCCTTCATCGCCGGACTCGATGGCGTCAACGGCGCGAGCACCCTCAGCGGACAGGGCATCACTCCTCTCGGAGCCTCCGGGTTGCTGGGCTGGTCGGATGTGGCCGGCGGAGCCCGGATGTTTGAGTCCGGCGGCGACGGCTCCATGATCGGCCTGACGCCCTACGGAAACTATTCGGTGCGCTACAGTCCGGTGACACCGGTGGCTTTGCTGCCGAACACACAGTATTCGCTCACCTTCAACATGGGCTACGTGGCGGGGATCGCCGGAGGCAACTCAGGCTACGAATTTTCCATCGGCACCCTGAACGGCAGCATCTATACGCCGCTGCAAAATGTCACCGGTAACGCAGCTTATCCAGGCAACATGCATTCCCTGTCCACTGCGGTGGTGTCTGTGACGCTCACCCACACGACGGGAGGGTCCGTGCCCGCCGGGACCCTCGCCATTCAGTGGGCCCAGACCTCCAGCCTCGGTGATCCCGCCACATCCGATTTTTTTGGATTCAATAAAGTGACTCTCGACGCCGTATCGGTACCGGAACCCTCCGCTGCTCTTTTCGCCGCCGCGGGCATCGTCACCCTGAGCTTGCGCCGGCGGCGTTGACGGACAGCCTGCTGAAAATCCTTCGCCTCCTCCCTGCTTATGAAACCGCCCGCTGCCATCGTGCGCTGTCCATTGGGCTGGAAGGGTCTTTGCGCTGCCGGAGCCATGCTGGGAGCAGGGTCTGTGGCGCATGCCGGTTTCATCGCCGGTCTCGATGGCTCCTCCCCGGCGTCCATCTTTGAGACCGGTGCGACCGTGGCCCTGCCGCAGTCCGGATGGACGAATATCGCGGGCAGTGCGCGGATTTTCGATACCGCCGCCCTAAACGGCACGATCATCGGCACCAGCGCCTTTGGCACCTTCACGGTCCAATACACGCCGCCGCAGGCCGTGGCGCTGTTGCCGGACACAAAATACACGCTGCATTTCGACATGGGTTTCGTGGCGGGAAACACCGGCGGAACGGCGGACTACAGTTTTCAGCTCGGCACCCTGACCGGAGATGTTTTTACCGGCCTGGGCTCTCCGGTCACCGGCACACTGCTGCGGTTGGGCAATTCGGCCTCGGGTATCTTCTCGGGTTCCGCCGAACAGGAATACAACACCGGCAGTTCTCCTCCCGCCGGCAATCTTGTCGTCCGCTGGTCGCTTCTGGGGTATAACGGAAATTCCGACTACTTCGGTTTCGACAACGTGACGCTCAACGCCGTGTCACTGGTCCCCGATGGCGTTCCGCCGACCGTGGTTTCAACCGGCAGTCTCAACGGAGCCACCATCGGTGTCGTTTTCAGTGAAGCCGTGGACAAGGCCTCCGCAGAGAGCCTTACCAGTTATTCCGTCCCCGGGGTTTCTCTTCTCTCCGCGACGCTGCAGCCGGATAAAAAGACGGTGGTCCTGGTGGTCTCGGGTCTGGCGGGGCCGGGCTTCTCCCTCTCCGCCCCTGGTGTGAAAGATGTGTCAGGCACTCCCGCTGCCGCTGCGCCGGTCACGGGCACGGTAATGACTCTCGCCGCCGCGGACGTGGGTCTTCCGGTGGAGCCGGGATCGGCTTACTCGACAGGACCGGGCGCGGTCACCCTTCACGCCGGCGGCTACGATGTCTGGTTCAACAGCGACACCTTCTTTTTCGCGCCGGTCGAAAAGACGGGTGATTTTGACATGCGCGTCCAGGTGGCGAACTTCAGCCCGGCCGCTGCGCACGGTGTCGCCAAAGCACTGCTCATGGTGCGCGAGACCGCGGACCCCGAAAGCCGCCACGCCTCCGTCGCGGTCCATCCCCAGTCGAAACTCTGGGGGGCGATGAAACGCGATCAGATCTTCGGAGCGACCTCCGTCCTTTCCGGCAACTGGAGTGTGAACTGGCCCGCGGGCAATAATTTCCCTAACGTATGGCTGCGCCTCCGCCGCAGCAGCGGCACATTCACCTTTTTTGGCAGCACCAACGGGGAGGCCTGGACGCCGGTGGGCGATCCCTACACGCCCGAGGTGCCTTTTCCGGATACTGTCCTCCTGGGCATGGGCGCGTGCTCCGTGCAGGAACAGTTTCCCGGTTCGCCGCCGGTGGATGTATCGTTTCAGAACTTCGGGGACTTCCGAATCGTCAACACGGTGGTATCCTTCCAGGAGCATCCCGAGAACACCACGGTGACCGAGAACACGTCCGCCGTATTCCATGCCGCGGCCACGGTGACCGGCACCGCGCCGGAAAACCTGTCCTGGCAATGGCTGCGCGACGGCGGGATTATCTCCGGCGCCAATTCCTCCACCTGCGTCATTCCCGTCGCCGCGCGTGCACTCGACGGTGCCCGCATCCGCGCGCGGGCCTTCGTGCCGGGAGGCGACAGCAAGCTCAGCAATGAGGCGATCCTCACGGTGATTCCGGATACCACCGCTCCCGTGCCCGTCTCGGTCTTTGCCTTTGGCGACACCGCCATCATCGTCAAATTCAACGAATTGATGGACTCCGCGACCGCCGCGGAGGCCTCCCGCTATACTCTGCCAGGCGGCGGCACGGTGCAGGCCGCCACTCTCCTGGGAGACGGCAAGTCCGTCCGGCTCGTGGTGTCCGGGCTGACCGGTTCTCCCTTCCAACTGATGATCAGCGGAGTGAAGGACGCCGCCCTCAACCCCGTAAGTGCCACGGTGAGCGGACAGTCGCTGCCGCTGGTGAGTCAGGACATCGGCACCATGCCGCTGCCATCCACAGTGATCGCCTCCGGTCCTGATTCTTTCGACGTGACGGCCGCGGGCGCGGACATCTGGCTTCTTCAGGATTCCTTCCATTTCCTGCACCAGGAACGCACGGGTGATTTTGACGTTCGCGTGCAAATGACGCGACTGGATTTCGCTAATTTCTCCACGCGCGGCGGGCTCATGGTCAGGGAATCCAAAGACGCCGGCAGCCGGAATTATTTTGTGGGCACCTACCCCGCCACCGGAGACAATCACTGGGTCAGCACCGTCCGTCCGGAAACCGGCGGGGACTCGACGATCGCGCCTGGCGATGCCTACGTCACGCACGCAGGAGATTTCGCCTATCCCGACGTGTGGTTCCGGCTCATGCGCGCGGGAAATACCTTCACCGCCTTCTACGGCACGAACGGCACGGAGTGGGCGCAGATCGGCGACCAGTATACTCCGCTGGTTCCCTATCCGAATACCGTGCTCCTGGGCATGGCCACCGCCAGCATCGCCGCCTCCACGCCGACCAGCGCTTCGTACCGCAACTTCAGCAATACGGTATCGGACACCATGGAACTCGCCATCACCCGCACCGCCACCGGTGTGACCGTTTCATGGCCGGAAGCCGCCACGGGATACTCTCTGTTCACCTCCACCGATCTCATTGCCGGAATCTGGCAAAATGTGGGTGTCGCTCCCGAAATTAGCGGAGGACGCTTCCAGGTCACTCTCCCCGCAGCCGCATCAAGAAAGTTCTTCCGTCTGCAAAAATAGAGGATCTCCCCAAAGGCAGCGGCGGGCGGTTTGACCGCAGTTCCCGCGTACGCTGTCGCGCGGGTTGCTTGTGACCCGCGATTGTTTACCCCCAAAAACATGAATCAAAAATTCACCGCTCTGCGCCGCGCCCTGCCCGGTTTCACACTCCTGATTCCGCTGCTGGCCTTCGCCGGTGTCCTCTTCGGACTGCAAAAAGAGAATGGTCCCGCAGTCATGGCCGGTGCGGCAAAGGTGGACATCACTCCGGCGTATCCTGTCCGCCTGAGCGGCTACGCCGGCCGCACCGCGCCCTCTGACGGCATCAGCCAGCGGCTTTGGACCAAGGCGCTCGCCTTCGGCAAAACACCGGACGACACTGCTGTGATCGTCACCGTGGACAACCTCGCCGTTCCCGGCTCTCTCGCAGACGAGGTCTTCAAACGTGTTTCGGCGAAGGTGCCGTTCCAGCGCCGCAACTTCACTGTCTGCTCCAGCCATACGCACAACGCGCCCATGCTGACCGGCATTATCGCGTTCCTTTTCAGCAAAGACATCATCCCGGCGGAGCAGGAGGCCATCGACCGCTACACGGCGGAACTGAAGGATAAAATGGAGCAGGTGGTCCTCCAGGCCCTCGCGGACCGCAAGCCCGCCACTCTGGCGTACGGCACGGGCAGAGCAGGGTTTGCCAAAAACCGCCGTACGCCCAACGGACCCGTGGATCAGTCGCTGCCCATGCTCGCCGTGCGTGGTCCCGGCGGAGAGCTCCGCGCCGTGTGGACTAATTACGCCTGCCACTGCACGACGCTCAGTTCCAATTTGATCGGCGGCGACTGGGCAGGCTACGCACAGGAATTCATCGAGCAGGATCATCCGGGCTGCATTGCGCTGGTTTCCATCGGATGCGCCGGGGATGCGAATCCCGCCAACATGGGCTCCACGCCCGCCACGGAGGCCAACGGCAGGGAAATCGCCGCCGAAGTGACCCGGCTGCTGGGCACTCCGCTGCAGCCTCTCGCCCAAAGCCCAGCGGGGACGCTGCGCCGTTTTGAGCTGCCGTTCGGCCCATTGCCGGACCGCGCGAAATGGGACGCCATGTCCAAAACCCCGGGCGTCGTCGGCTATCACGCCAGGAAGAATCTGGAGCGCCTGGACCGCGGTGAAACGCTGCCCACGGTGCTGCCCTACAGTGTGCAGTCGTGGACCTTTGGTGACGATCTCGCGATGGTGTTCATGGCCGGCGAAGTGGTGGTGGATTACTCGCTCCGCATCAAAGGCGCCTACGACCGGGTATGGGTTACGGCGTATTCGAACGATGTGCCGTGTTACATTCCCTCCGCGCGCATTCTCAAAGAGGGCGGCTATGAAGGTGCCGCCGCCATGCCCTACTACGACCGGCCAACGGTGCTCGGGCCAAAGACGGAGGAACTGATTTTCGGCGAGGTGAGCAAGGTGATTCCTGCGTCCTTCAAAGCCAAAAAGATGGCCGGCGTGGCCCCTCCGGTGTCCGCAGCGGAGTCGCTCCAGCGCATCAAAACGAAGCCCGGTTTTACCGTCGATCTGGTCGCCGCGGAGCCGGACATCGTGGACCCGGCGGCCATCGATTTCGGTGCGGACGGCAAACTGTGGGTGGTGGAAATGCGCGACTATCCGCTGGGGATGGACGGGAACGGGCAGCCCGGGG
>DATAIE010000078.1:0-4625 GCA_036262875.1 Verrucomicrobiales bacterium | reverse complement strand
CACGCCGTTATCAACAACCCGCGCTGGGGCTGGGATGGGTGGATCTACGCCACGCACGGCTACAGTTCCTCCAACCGTGTCGTGAATGCCAAAGGCGAAAGCATGCCGTCCATCGGCAGCGGGGTGGTGCGGTTCAAACCGGACGGCACAGCGATCGAGCAGTATTCCTCCAAAGGCGGCAATACCTGGGGTCTTGAGATCACGGGCGACAACCGGGTGATGTGGACCCAGCCCACCAGCGGCACCATTCTGGAGCAGGTCGTCCTGCCGGAATACGCCCTCGCCCGGGGCAAGTGGGGCAACACGGCCAGCTTCAATGTTGTGATCGGTTCGCCGAAGAGTTATCCCGCCATGTCATGGGAACAGCTCGCCTACGTGCAGATCGACCTCGTCGGCAGCTTCACCGCCGCCGCCGGTTGCGTGATCTATGATGGCGGCTCGTGGCCCGCGGAATACAACGGCGACTACTTCACTACCGAGCCGACGATCAATATCGTCCACCACGAACGCCTCACCCCCAAAGGAAGCACCTACACCGGCCACAAACTCCCGGGCCGTGAAGAAACGGAATTCATTCGCAGCAGGGACATGTGGTGGCGCCCCATCGAAGTCCGCGTGGGTCCCGACGGCGCAGTCTATGTGGGTGACTTCTACAACCAGGCGGTCATTCACAATGACACCCGCGGTCCTGACCATAACAAAGTCAACGCCGCCGTCCGTCCGGACCGCGACCACTATTTCGGCCGTATCTGGCGTCTCGATCACAAGAAGGCGAAGAAGATTGCGGTGCCGGATTTGAGCAAAGCGGACACCGCCGCGCTGGTGCAGGCCCTCGAACATCCGAACCGCGCAGTGAGAATGAACGCCAGCCGTCTGCTGCTGGACCGTCCGAATCCCGTGCCTCCGCGCACGAAGCTTTGGATGGAGGGCGAGCCGGAGCAATACGCCGCGCTCATGGAGAAGAACTACGGCTATCAGTCGCTGCTCAAACTGGCGCTCGACGCGTCCAAACCTGCTGAAGCCCGTATCGCCGCGCTCTGGATTCTCGGCAGGCGTGATTCAGAGGACGTCATGATGCTGGGTTTTGGCTGGGAAAAGGCCTTCAATGATAAAGACCCCGTGGTCCTTCGAAACGCCGCCCAAATCAGCGAACTCCCGGTCAAAGGCATCGGAGTGAATCTGAACAACTTCCTCACGGGACAACTCGCGGCCCTCGTGACGAATGCCGACGCCACGGTCCGGCTGGCGGCGCTGCGGTCACTCGGTTCCGCCAGCTACAATGCAGACATCGCTAAAACAATCGTCACGGCATGGCCTAAATTTGATGACGACTGGCAGAAGTCCGCCGCCGTGGGAGCTCTGGCGAAGAACGCCGCGGCTGCTATCGCCGCCATTCTGGACAGTGGCGATGCTTCCCTCGCAACTCTCGTTTCCACACTCAGTCAGAGCATCGGGGAGAAAAACGATGCCGACTCCGCCGCGAAGCTCGTTACGGCCCTCGCCTCCAAGCCGGCCAGTGCGGATGCTCTCAAGCGCAGCATTCTCGACACCCTCGGCAAATCGCTCAAAGCCGAGCCGCCGATGACTCCGGAACTCACGACTGCTTTGACGCAGCTTCTTTCCAGCGGTGCCAGCGGCAGCGCTCTCCCGCTCGCAGCGAAATGGGATAAGGCGGGTTCCCTCAAGGGTGCCATGGAAGCGCTCACTAAAGATCTCTTCGCTAAACTTCAACAGGCCGGGATCACGGACGATGACCGCTTCACCGCCGCACAGAGCCTTATTGGCCTGCGCACGGCGAATAAAGAAGCCCTTCCGGCCGTGCTCGGCGTCGTAACGGGCAGCACCTCCCCGGCTCTCAAAAACCGCCTCATTACCGCGCTCAGCGAAACCGACGACGCATCGGTGGGCGCGGCTCTTGCCGCCGGCTTCAACAAACTTCCGCCGGACACGCAAACCATCGCGTTCAATATGCTCCTGAAACGCGCGGACTGGGCTCTCGCTCTCCTCGACGCGGTAAAGGCGAAACAGGTGGATGTGGCCATGCTCGGACCCGCCAACGCCTTCCGCCTTCGCACGCATCCTGACAAAGCCGTGAGCAAACGCGCCGGTGAAATGCTGGATGAACTCATGCCCGGAGCGAAAGCCCGCGCCGAAACGATCGCGAAGCTCGTCCCGGAAGTGGAGAAGCGCGGCGATGTGGAGCAGGGGCGTTTGATGTTCACCGCCACCTGCGCGCTGTGCCATAAGTTCGGTAATCTTCCCGGCGCGGAAGTTGGCCCCAATCTCACCGGCATGGGCGCTCACGGCGCGGGCGAACTTCTGACCGCCATCGCGGATCCCAATGCGGAGGTGGATCCGTCCTTCACCGCGTGGAACATCGAAACCAAAGACGGCCAAATCTTCGCCGGAGTGATTGCCCGCGAGAATCCCGCCTCCATCTATCTGAAGTTCCAGGGCGGCGAGAAGGAAATCCGCACTGCGGATATCAAGACCCGCGTGAATACCGGCCGCAGCCTCATGCCGGAAGGATTTGAAGCACTGCCTCCGGACATTCTGCGGAATATCATTACCTTCATGCAGGCCACGGACGGCGGAAAATTCCGCACCCTCGATCTGCGCCCCGCATTCACCGCCACCACCTCTCTCGGTCTCTACGCAAGCCAGGATCACAAGGACGAGAGCTTCGTCTTCCGGAAGAGCGGCACCGTCACGGTGGAGGGCATCCCCTTCAACATCGTGCCGCCGGAAAAAGCCCCGCAGAACATCGTAGTGCTGAAGGGCGGCCCGCCGCGTTCGTTTGCGAAAACCCTGCCTCAGCGAGTGGAAATCAAGGCGGGTGGATTCAAAGCGAACCGTCTGCACTTCCTCGGCGGCGTCACCGGCTGGGGTTATTCCGGAAACGGTGAGCCGAGCGATGTGCTCAAGATCACGGTCCATACTACTAAAGGCCAGCAGGAAAGTATCCTCTGCAAAAACGGCGTCGAATTTGCCGACTACATCAACCGCATCGAGGTGCCCGGTTCCAAATATGCACCGGGTCTCGTACGCGACCACCAGTTGCGCTGGTTCAGCAAGCAATTGCCCGTTGGCGCGGTTGAGATCGATCACATCACGCTCGAAAGCGTAGACGGCAGCGCGGTGCCCACCATCGTGGCCATCACGGCGGAACTGGCGGATGAAAAATCCGCTCCTCTTCCCGCGCCTGCGCCGGTGAAAAAGGCCGCCGCCATCGAATGGAAAGCCGGTACTAAGGTGCTCCTTATCGGCGGTGGTTCCTCCCACGACTTCCAGAAGTTCTTCAATCTCGCCGATACCGCCATCCTCAATGCCGCCGGTGGCATGAGCGTCAACTACACGGAGGACGCCGTGGTCGCCGCCAAAGAACTGGCGAACGCCGATGTGGCTGTCATCAGCACGAATCAGGGCAGCTTCAGCGCCCAGCCTTTTCGCGCCGCGCTCAAGGAATTCACGGATGCCGGCAAGGGTCTCGTCCTCCTGCACCCGGGCCTCTGGTATAACTTCAACGACTGGGCCGAGTATAACAAAATCTATGCCGGTGGTGGCAGCCGCGGCCATGATCGCCTCGGCGAATTCGAAGTGAAGGTCACTCAGCCTCAGCATCCGCTGCTCAAAGGCGTGAGCCCCTCCTTTAAGATCACTGACGAACTCTACTACTACACCGTCGATCCCGCCGGTTCCGCCGTGGATGTGCTCGCGACCGCCACCAGCGCAACCAAAGGCACCTTCCCCCAGGTCTTCACCGTCAAGCACCCGAAAGCCAAAATCGTCGGGATCACTCTCGGTCACGATGCCCGCGCCCACGACCTTCCGGAGTATAAAACGCTCCTCGTGAATGCCGTGAAGTGGGTTTCCTCCAAGTGACGCAGCGGAGGTTTTCCGCCTCCATCCGCGGCAGCCCCGCGCCTCACATGACCGGCGGTCCGGAGCTTACCCTCTCCGCCGTGCCCCGTTCGTACGCCCATGAAGCTCTCCGCCCTTTCTCTTCTGGCCATCGCCTCCGCGGCCTTCGCCGCTCCCGTCCGCGTCCTGCTTCCCGCGGATCCTTCTCCAGCCGGGGCCGAACTGACCTCCAGTCTAAAGGTGAACGGCGTGGAGCTGACTGTGACCGGGGGCCCTCCCACTCCTGCCCAGTTGGCCGGGACGGACGTCCTCGTTCTCTTCAGCACCGAACCCACCCCGCTTCCCGCGGAAGCCGGTGCCGCCATCGCGAAGTTCACTCAGCGGGGCGGCGGCCTGATCATCCTTGGAGGCGGTATCGGCGCCGGTGACTGGCTCAAGCCGCTCGCCGGCGGCACATGGTCCGCAGGCAGCCGGAAGTTCGCAAACAAGCTGATGTTCTACCCGGTGACGGACGTCCACCCCGTCACGCAAAATGCCTCCGCTTTCGATATCGACGACGAAACCGGTTACGACCTCGATCTCGATCCGCGCATCAAAATCCTCGCCTCCGCCTTCACTCCAAAGGTGACCGCGAAGCGCATTGATCCCCGTTCGCCTGAAAGACTGGACCGCGCGAATGTATACGATCTTCAGCCCCAAATGTGGGCTTTTGAAGGAAGCGACAAACATCGCGCCATCACCCTGCTCCAGGCCCGGGCGGACTC
>DATAIE010000077.1:0-3506 GCA_036262875.1 Verrucomicrobiales bacterium | reverse complement strand
TCGACGGATTTGTGGGAGACACGCACTTCAGCGTGGATCGTGGAATCAAATCCGCTCCCTTCGATCTGGTGATCACCTGCGACGATCCCGGTGCGGAAATCCGCTATACTCTGAACGGCGCCACCCCCACCTCCACCTCCGGCCTCATCTTCCCGAATACCCCGAATCCGGCACCTCTGCACATCGACAAGACCACTGTGCTCCGGGCCGCGGCATTCCACCGGAACTGGAAGCCGACCAACGTTGACACGCTGTCCTATTTCTTCCTCGATGACGTGCTGACCCAGTCGGTGACCAATACCCTCGCCGACGGTTGGCCCAACAGTCCGGTCGCCGGGCAAATCCTGGACTACGGCATGGACAGCCGCGTGGTCACCGGCAACCAGGCTGCTTTGAAAACCGCCCTCCAGGCAATCCCCACGGTGTCACTGGTGACGGACCTGAAGAATCTGCTGGATCCGGTCAACGGCATCTATGTGGATTCCGGCCAGCATGGTGAAAATTGGGAGCGCCCGTGCTCCATCGAGTACATCAACGATACCTACAACGGACAGGTGGGCGGCGGCGGCGCATTCCAAATCAATTGCGGCGTTCGCATCCGGGGCGGCTATTCCCGCAGCGACAACAACCCGAAGCATGCCTTCCGCCTGTTCTTCCAGAATCAATACGACGGTGACCTGAAGTATGCCATCTTCGGACGCGAAGGCACCAATTCCTTCGAGAACCTGGATCTCCAGTGCTCACAGAACTACTCCTGGTCCTTCGATCCTGGCACCACCGTGGGGGCAGCCTATCAGCCCTACACCTTCGTCCGTGAAGTCAGTTCCCGCGACAATCAGCGGGACATGGGTGAGCCCTATACCCGGAGCCGTTACGTTCACCTCTACCTCAACGGTAAATACTGGGGTCTCTACATGACTCAGGAACGTCCCGAAGCCAACTACGGTCAGAACTATCTTGGTGGTAACGAAGATAATTACGACGTGATCAAATCCGCGGGCAGCTCCGGCGGATATAACACCGAGGCCACGGACGGCACCATGGCCCAGGGAACGAGCGCCGCTCCCGGCTCCACATGGGCCCGCTTCTGGTGGCGTGCTCTGGAACTGCGCAATGACCTCACCTCCGAGGCCAGCCGCACCGCCCGTTACTTCGCGCTCCAGGGCCTGCAGCCGGACGGAATCACTCCGGACCCGGCGAATCAAAAGGTTCTGAATCCGGACAACCTCGCGGACTACATGATCAACAGCTTCGAAACCGGCAGCTTCGACGCTCCCATGTCCACCTTCCTCGCGAATGCCTCCAACAACTGGTTTGGCATGATGGACAGGACCTCCAACAATGGATTCGCTTTCTTCGCCCATGACCACGAGCACGGCATGGCCACCGATCAGGACGGCCGCTCGGACAACCGCGTGGGCCCCTGGGGCGGCGCCGGAACCAACGCTTTCGGCCAGGGGATGTATAACACCAACAACTCCTCCAACTACGCCAAGTCCAACCCGGCCTACATGCACGAAAACCTGGCCTTCAGTCAGGAATACCGCGTGAAGTTTGGCGACCGTGCTCACAAGCTGTTCTTCAACAACGGCCCGCTTACCGATGCCAGCGTCATCACCCGTCTCGACGCCAGGGGATCGATCATGGATCAGGTGGTCATTGCGGAATCCGCCCGCTGGGGCGACTCCAAGACAGGCGGTGCCACCTTCTTCAGCAAGACCGACTGGCTAAGCGCCATGACCCGTGTGAAGAACTGGGTGAACCGCGGCACCATCGCGACCCTGAATGCGGGCACCGGCCCGGGACGCAAGGCAACGATCATCAGTCAGTTGCGCGCCTATAAGGATAAGGTCAGCGGAACCAGCGCCGGGGCTGGAGATGCCACGCTCGTGTCCATGCCGCTCTATCCGATCACAGACGCACCGGTGTTTTCACAGTTCGGCGGCATCGTGCCGGTGAACTTCAGCCTCACCATCACGGATCCGAACGGCTCGAACCCCAATACCTCCGGCGACACCCGGACCATCTATTATCGCCTCGACGAACTGGACCCCCGCGAAGTGGGCGGCACCGTCCGCGCCGGCAGCCTCAGCGCGGTTCCGGCCACGCTGACGGCATCGGGCATTGTGAAGTCACGGATTTACAATGCGACGAAGAACGAATGGTCCGCGCTCACCGAGGCGCTCTTCGTGGTAGGCGTTTCGGCCTCCTCCAGCAACCTGGTCATCAGCGAAATCAATTACAATCCGAAGGGCCCGTTCACCGCACCCGCGACATCCGCTCAGGATTACGAGTTCGTTGAATTGTGGAACCCCACGAATGACCAGGTGCAGCTCGACGGGGTGAAGTTCACCTTTGGGATCGACTTCGACTTCACGACGGGTTCCAGCATCTCCTCCATTCCTCCCGGCGGACGGATCGTTCTGGTGAAAAACCGCGCCGCCTTCCAGCAGCGTTACCCGGATGCGAACTATCCCGGCCTGTCGGCGAAGATCGCCGGCGTGTTCATCAACAGCCTCGACAATTCGGGTGAGGGCCTCATCCTGCGCAATACCATCGCGGGGGCCGACATCGCGAACTTCGCCTATGACGATGACGGTCTGGCCTGGCCCAAGGGCCCGGACGGCAACGGCTCCACCCTGTGCTTTACCGCCACCAATGCACTCACCGCGGACAAGAACAACGGCGCCAACTGGTTCGCCAACGGACTGCTTCACGGCAATCCCGGCGGCCCGGACAGCGCCAGCTTCACCACCTGGGCGGCGGGCTATGGCGTTCCGGCATCCGGCACGGATTCAGACGGAGACGGCATCAGCAATCTGCTGGAGTACGCGTTCGGAACACTCCCCGGCGACCAGTACAGCCGCTCCCTGCCCGTGGCCGGCCTGGCGTCCCTCGTGGTCGGCACCGATCCGGCGGCGGTCTATCAGACCATCACTTTCACACGTCCGGCAAATACCAGCGACCTCCGCTACCGCGCGCAGGGCAGCACCGATCTCGCCGCGTGGGCGGACACTCCGGTTCTCGTGAGCCGGGAGTGGAGTGCCTCCACGGGCACCGAGACAGTGACCTACCGCGCCCCCGCGCCCTACAGCGCCGGCCAGAGAACGTACATGCGCATTCTCGTTGAAGTCATTCCGTAGACAACGGCGTCCGCCGCTCCGCAGTAACCACTCCGCCCTCCTGGTTCGCCGGGAGGGCGGTTTTTTTGGGCTCACGGAGTTTTCTGTCCGGCCAGGATCTCACGCTCTTCGTCGCTGACATGCGCCTGTTGCAGCCAGGCCGTAGCTGCATCCGCATCGCGCTGCTTCCATTGTCCGTAAAGCTCGGTGAGACGCCCCGCCCTGAGGGCGTCGTCTTCTATGGTCGTCGTCCATGTCAGGGCGGCGGCGGGATCGGTGGCAAGCGTTCCGCGCACGAACTCGGCAGCAAAGGCGTCCCGCTGCGGTCCGGGCGGTTGATTCACGAGCCATTGGCTTGCGGCTGGCGGATCGAGACGTCCCCAG
>DATAIE010000076.1:0-2622 GCA_036262875.1 Verrucomicrobiales bacterium | reverse complement strand
ATCGTCACGCCGCCCTGGAATTTTCCCTTCGCGATTCCCTGCGGGGGAGTCCTCGCCGCCTTGATGGCGGGCAATACCGTTATCCTGAAGCCCGCACCCGAAACCATGGAACTGGGATGGCTGCTGGCAAATCTGTTGTGGCAGGGTGGTGTGCCGCGTGATGTCCTCCAATACGTCCCGTGTGAGGATGGCGACGCCGGGAAGGCGCTTATCACTGACCTGCGAACGAATGCGGTGGTGCTTACGGGTGCCTACGAAACGGCGAAGCTCTTCCTCGGCTGGCGGCCTGCGCTGCGCCTGTTTGCGGAAACGAGCGGAAAGAACTCCATCGTGGTGAGCGCCCTCGCGGACCGCGACCTTGCGGTGAAGGATTTGGTTCGCTCCGCCTTTGGCCATGCAGGGCAAAAGTGCTCGGCTGCCAGCCTGGGCATCCTGGAGGCCGAGGTTTACGACGATCCGGCGTTCCGCCGCCAGTTGCGCGACGCGGCGGCCAGCCTCCATGTGGGATCAGCCACTGATCCCGCCAGTGTCGTAACGCCCGTGATCCGCGAGGCTTCCGAAAACCTGAAACGTGCCCTGACCACTCTGGATGAAGGCGAGGAATGGCTGCTCGAACCGCAGCAGGCCGCCAGCGATCCCTGTCTGTGGTCGCCGGGCATCAAGCTGGGCGTGCGCTCCGGATCGTGGTTTCACCAGACTGAGTGCTTCGGTCCCGTGCTGGGTCTGATGCGCGCACGGGACCTCGACGAGGCTGCTGATTTTCAGAACGCCACCGCCTACGGACTTACTGCGGGGATTCACTCGCTGGATGAGAGTGAAATCAATGCCTGGCGCGACCGCGTGCAGGCGGGCAATCTGTATATCAACCGCGCCATCACCGGAGCCATCGTGCAGCGACAGCCGTTTGGCGGCTGGAAGCGCAGCAGCATCGGATCAGGTTCCAAGGCGGGCGGGCCCAACTACGTGAATCTCTTCCGTCACTGCGAAGAAAGCTCGGCGCTGGATGTCTCAAAGACCGGTGCGAATTATCGCGAAGCGTGGCATTCGTATTTCTCCCTTCCTCACGATCCCTCTGCTCTGCGCTGTGAAATGAACACGTTCCGCTACCGCCCCTGCCGGGGGGTGGTTCTGCGTCTTGCTGAATCGGATGCGGCGATCGAGTCCGCCGCCCGCGCCGCCGCGGCAATCTGCGATGTGCCCCTGACTGTTAGTCATGCCTCTGTTGAAAGTGACGCAGACTTCATTGCCCGGCTGCCGCACCTTGCCGCTGGAGCGGAATTCCTCCGCACGACCACTCCTCCGTCTGATGCAATCCTGCGCGCCGCCTTCGCCGCGGGATTGAACTGGATCGATGCCCCGTTTACATCCAACGGAAGACTCGAACTCACCCGGTGGTTGCGCGAGCAATCCGTTAGTGAAACACGGCACCGGTATGGCAATCTGCTGCCCGTTTGAACAAACGCTTATTCCTCCTGCTTAAGAGCTGGAGGCTTCAGCGTATCGCCCGGAGACAGCGGTTTTCCTGACAAGAAGGGTCCGGCTTCGAGGCGCTTGCGGCCTTCCGCCTGAAGTTGATGCACGCAAAGGGTATCGGTCCCGCAGGCGATGAGAACGCCGGAAGGTCCCGCGGAAAGAACGCTTCCGGCAGGGGCGCACCCACTGGAGGCACCGGTTGCTTCCACGGGCGGGAAAATTTTGACGATCGATCCGTCCGGCAGTGTGGTGGACGTGCCCGGCCATGGATCGAAGGCGCGGATGCGGCGGGCGATAGCGTCTGCGGGCTGGTCCCAGTGAATGAAGCCGTCCGCGCGCTCCAGCTTTCCGACGTGAGTGACTTCATCCGGATTCTGGCGCAGGCGCGGGGCGGTGCCTGCGGCGAGAAGTTCCAGAGCCCGGTTCAGGGCTGCGGGCGCCAGCAGGGCGAGCCGGTCGTGCAGAGTGCCTCCGGTTTCGTCAGGAGAAAGCGGCAGTCGTTCTGTTAGGAGGATGTCGCCGGTGTCGAGTCCTTCATCCATGTACATCACCGTGATTCCCGATTCCGCGTCGCCCGCCTGAATCGCCGCCTGAATCGGTGCTGCGCCGCGGTGCCTGGGGAGCAGGGAAGCATGGAGATTGAGACATCCGAGCGGCGGCGTCTCGAGCACCGTGCGCGGCAGGATCTGACCGTAGGCCATCACAATGGCAATGTCCGGTCGCAGTTCGGCAATGAGACCTGCCTCTGTGCGGATGCGGCGCGGTTGATACACCGGCACGCCGTGTTCCATCGCGAGGACTTTGGTTGCGGGAGGTGTCAGCACCTGCTTCCGGCCCACGGGTTTGTCCGGCTGACAAATCACTCCGCACACTTCATGGGCCGGGTTTTCCAGGAGGCTTCGCAGCGCCGGAAGACCGATGGCTCCCGTGCCGATGTAAAGAATACGCATGTCCTGAACAAGCCCGGCTGCCGCGAGAGTGACAAAGGCTTTTTTGGGGACATCAAACCCTGGACGGATGCGGCGCGGATACCTCACGAAATATCTTGCGGGCTCCTGCGTCTTTTCGTTCCACTTGCATTTCACCTGGCCAACCGGCCCGCCGCCTTATACTTCCCTCATGCCCCCCGCATCAGACAACGAGAGCTTT
>DATAIE010000075.1:0-6284 GCA_036262875.1 Verrucomicrobiales bacterium | reverse complement strand
CCGGGGACTCATTGCTCAGCATGCGGGTCTGCTGGCCACTGCACCGGACGGGGTGCTGAAATACGCAGGCGATGATCAAGGTCCGGCCGATGTAGAGTTTCTAACGACTCTGCCTCCCGGCCCTGCCCGGGGGAAACTCCTCGCCAACCTGCTGGCTGACTCTGCTCAGGCGGACACGGTGTGGGATCCTTACAAAACCGGAGCCGCGAATCACGCCGCCGCGTTTTGGAATAACGCACCGGAAGAACTTCGGCGGGAGTTGGTGCAGGGCGGCTTCTCCCTTTCGTACGCGCAGAGTTATGAGGATCATTCAAAAGGACAGAACATTCCTCTCAAAGGGGCGGAGGATCTCCTGCGTGAGCGTGCCGAAGCCACGGGTGAGTTTTTCGATCTTCTGAACTTTGTGGAAGGCCCTGCAGAAGAATGGGCCCGTCGTGATTTGGAAGCGGCGTTTGCCTGGACCCAGGCGCATCTCAAAGGCGAGACCCGGCTCGAATATTCCTCCGAACTCTTCCGTTCGACGGCGGCCAGCGACTTTGATCATGCAGTGGAGGTCTGGCGATCTCTCCCGGACGGAGTTCTCAAGGCCAGGGCCGCCGGAGCTCTCGCGGGCGGAGCACCGGAAGAGCGCAAAGCGGAGGCGCAAGCTCTGATGGGAGGTCTTTCCACCGCGCACCGGAGGATTGCGGAGGGCGTTGTCACGAGAACGATTACCCTCTATCCCCGGCGTTGAGGGATCATGAAGTCGCGTCCCGCGGCCAATCCGATGTCGAGTAGTGTGCCCTCCCGCCCGTATAAATCAGTAACCTCATGCTCACCCCCGAAGACATCACTGCCACGCTCCTGCGCGAACGCCTCGCGCTGACGGCGTTTATTGCCACGGTGACGCGCGATTTTCACCTCGCGGAGGACATCTTCCAGGATGTGTGCGTGAAAGCGGTGGGGAAAAGAGAGGATTTTGAAAGCCCTCAGCACGTTCTGAACTGGGCGCGTGTGGCCGGAAGACACCGGGCCATCGATGTGCTCCGGACACGCGATGGGAAACTCGTCGGTCTCAGCGAGGAAATGCTCGCGGCCCTGGAGCCGGTGTGGCCGGCGGGCGAGGCGGCGCAGGGTTCTCCGTCGATTGAGGCACTGCAAAAGTGCCTGGAGCGTCTCACCCCCAACAACCGTGAGATCGTCCGGCTGCGTTATTTCGAAGGCCGCGCCGGTGCTCAAGTGGCGGAAGCCACGGGACGCAAACTGGAGACTGTTTATCAGGCTCTCGCCCGCATTCATAAAACGCTCGCCGATTGTGTCCGCCAGCGTCTCGCCGCCGAACCCGCCTGACATGAATCCTCCCCCTTCAGATGCCGATGACTTTCTCCAGCGCGCGGTGCGCTGGCAGGACGGTTCCCTGACAGAACCGGAGGTTTCCGTCTTCGAGCAGGAGATGATGGCCTCGGAGGAAAAACGCAAGGTGTTCGCGGAGGTGCAGATGCGTTCGATGCTGATGAATGAGATCCTCCGCCGTCAGGCCTATGCGCACGGCGGAGTCACACAAATTTCCAGTATTCGCTCGCGCAGGAGTGTCATCCATCGTCTTCGCTGGGTGTGGCCCGCCGTGGCTGCTCTCCTGCTGGTGGGGGTCGTGGCGCTGGTGTGGCGTCCGGGAAGAGGGCCGTCCGTTCAGGGCCTCGCGGTGGTGAGTTTTGAGCACGTCACGGAGTGGGAGGAGGGCAGGGGACCCGTGAATGGCCAACTGAAGGAGGGGGGCTATTCCCTTACCTCCGGCACTGTGCGCCTCACCATGGCTCATGATGCGACGGTGGCCACTCTCGCGGGCCCGGCGCGGTTCGATATTGTGGCGCCGGGGAACATTCGCCTGCACGAAGGGCGGCTCAGTGCGCAGGTTTCCAATCCGGATGCGGGCTTCACGGTGCTCACGGATGCGCTCACCGTCCTCGACCGCGGCACGGTGTTTGGTGTCGATGTCCGCAGCGACGGGGAGGCGCTCGTTTCGGTGGTGGAGGGGAAGGTGGATGTCGCCACTCCCGGCAGCCAGCAGATGGAGCGCATCGAGCAGGGCGGGCGTGTGGTGGCTCATCCGAAGCGGCCCCGCGTGCGGCAGCCTGCGACAGATGCGGTAAGCGGATTTGAAGACCTCTGGCCGCTTACGATGGGGGTGGACGGCCAGTCGAACCTCGTCGAATTCGTCGTTCCGCGCGCCAAACACCGGTGGAATGACTACCGCAGCGATACGCGCCTTTTCCTCATGCCGGAACGCCAGCGCGTGAAACCGGAGGGTTCCGTCAGCGTGGATATCGCTCCCGGTGTGCCCCTGGATAAGAAGAGGCGCGATCACACCGGCCATCCACTGACTGCACCGGGCAAAGTGAACAGCTATCTCCTTTTCTTCCGTCCGGCGGAGGGTTCGCCGCCGCGGGAGGAGGACATCAGTGGTTCTATTACATTCTCACGCCCTGTATTGGGCATCATTGCCGACGGGGAACGCCTCATCTCATCGGATGAGACCTACGGTCACCCCCGGGTTACCTACCGGGACAAACCCCGGCGGGGGATCGAGCAGTGGAAAAAGAAGGCGGAGCGGGATGTGGTCCGCATCAGCAGGGATGGCCGCCGCGTTTATTTCAATCTGCATACCACCGGCGATCCTGACGAATTCCGCGTCCTCGTCTCTGCACCCTGATTTTCTCTCCGCGCTATGAATCGCTCCCTCCTTCTCTTTGCCGCCGCCTCTCTGCTGGCAGCGCCCGCCATCCTCACCGCCGCGCCGCCGCTGCTGAAGAAGAAAAAGAACCGCCCCAACGCTGTCGAAAAGGCCGCGGCGGTACCGCCCAATCATGAAGCAGCGGCACCGGAGGAAACCCCCAGTGCCTCGAATCCCTGGCACACCTGGACTGCCTCTGCCGAAAACAAACTGGAGGCCAAATTCCTCGCGCTCGAAAACGGCATCCTTACGCTTGAATCCAAAGACGGGCGCACTTTCCGTTTCCCCGTCTCAAAGCTCACGGAGCCGGACCAAAAGTACGCCGGGGCCTGCAAAGCACTGCAGCCGCGCCCGCCGCTCGCTCAGGACGTGATCGCAAAAGCAGCCGCGCGCCTCGATGAGTCGGTGAATGCGGCCCTCGCAAAGAACAAGGTATCCCCTAACGCGGCTACCACCGATTCACAGTTCGTCCGCCGCATCTATCTGGATGCGGTGGGGCGTGTGCCCTCTCAAAGCGAGGCCGAAGCGTTCCTCGCCGACAAAAAGCCTGACAAACGCGCGGTGCTGATCAATCAGCTGCTCAATTCACCGGGCTACACGATGCACATGTTCAACTGGTTCGCCGACATGCTGCGGGTGAAGGACGACTACGGCAAAGGCGCAAAGTCTTTCCTCTACGAGGACTGGCTAAAGGACCAGATCGCGATGAACCGCCCCTGGGATGTCATGGTGCGCGACATGCTCACCGCCGACGGTAAGCTCAACACCAACGGCGCCGCCGGTTTCCTCCTGCGTGACGCTCAAATGCCGCTCGATGGTGTCTCGAACCTCCTGACTACTTTCCTCGGTGCGGATGTTTCCTGTGCTCAATGCCACGACCACCCGCTCGCTCAGTGGACGCAAAAGGACTTCTACGGCATGGCCGCTTTCTTTGGCGCGACGGACGGTTACCACGAGGACACCTTCCGGAAAATCCGCCGCCTTGCGAAATCGAATGCCATTCCCCAGGCCAACAAGGGCCTCGTGAATCAAATGCTCACCAGCAACGCGTTCGATCTGGTCGACCTCACGAAGAACCTCCTGAGTTTCCCCGCCGACTACAAGTACGACAATGCAAAGCCCGGCGGGAAGGTGGCTCCCGCGCTCATCCACTGGTCTAAACAGGATGCGGCGGGTCCTGCCTACAAGATCGATACCACGAGTCCGCCGGCGCTGCGGGATGAGTTCGCGAAATGGATGACGCATCCTGACAACCCGCGCTTCGCCACCTCCATTGCGAACCGTTTGTGGAAGAAGGTGTTTGGCATCGCCGTGCAGGAGCCCGTTTCCGATCTCGACGATCCTGCGGGAGCCGCCAATCCGGAACTGCTGCAGCATATTACAACCTACATGAAGCAGGCGAAGTTCGATCTTCGTGAGTTTCAGCGCATTCTCTTCAATACTGCGGCGTATCAGCGCCAGGCCAGTCCCGCGCCGGAGGATCCGAAACATTACTGGTTTCCCGGCCCTGTGCTCCGCCGCATGAGCGCTGAACAGGCGTGGGATTCCATCCTGACACTCGCCGCCGGCACGGAAATCGATGAGTGCCTGCTGCGCCGCGGCGATGACCTGCGTGCCACCGCGCTGCCCAGCGACCAGATCAATGCGGGGACGGTGCAAAAGATGGTCGAGGATATGAAAGCGGAAGGGAAAAACCTGCGCCCGGCAGCTCTCGCGGGTGGCGGTGGAAAAAAGAAAGGCGGAGGCAAGATCAATCCGCGGGCAATCGCAGTGCTCTACGATGGCGGCAGGCCGCAGATCCGCTCCGGCCTGCTGCTCGCCCGCGCTTCGGAACTCCCGCAGCCTGCGCCGGAGAATCACTTCCTTCGCCTCTTTGGCCAAAGTGACCGTCTCGTGTCGGACACTAACACCACCGACGGCAGCGTGCCGCAGATGCTTTCCCTCATGAACGGCCCGGTGCAGGCCATTATCACCGGCGGCTCCACCGCTCTTGCCGGAGCCGTTAAGGCTGCGGCACCGGCGGAGAAAATCGCCGCGCTCTATCATTCCTTTCTCGCCCGCGATCCCTCGCCCGCCGAGCGCGACAAATCGGTCGCCGCTCTGAATGGCGGGCTTGGGGTCGCTGACCTCGCATGGGTCCTTCTCAATTCCCGCGAATTCCTCTTTATCCAATAACCCTCCTCTTTCCCGCCATGAAATCCTCTCTCCACCACGTCGATGAGATCAGCCGCCGGTCCTTTGTAGAACGGCTGGCCCAGGCCGCCTTCGGTCTGAGTGTGCTGCCGTTTCTGCCCGGCCAATCCAGCGGGGCCGCGGAGGCCAAACCGACTGAACCCGCCGCGGCAGCCGGTCCAGGGTTTGGCAAAGCGAAAGACGTGATCATGCTTCAGCTTTCCGGAGGCCTCAGCCAGATCGACAGCTTCGATCCCAAGACGGGACCGTCCAAAGGACCGGGGGACGCCATCGATACGAACGCCGGTTTTCAAGTCACTTCCTTCCTCCCGGAAATCGCAAAGGTGGCTGACAAGATCTGTGTTATCCGCAGCATGACCGCCAAAGTCGGCGTGCATGAATCCGCACGCTATCTCATGCGCACGGGCTTTGAAAAACGCGGCACCATCGTGCATCCCACTCTGGGGGCGTGGGCGCAGCATTATCTCGGCGCCAGCCATCAGACGCTGCCCTCCAGCGTGTGCGTGAACCGGCCCTCCAATCACGGCAACGGTTTCTTCCCGGCCAGTCTCAGCCCGCTTCCCATCCTCGATCCCAACGATGGCCTGAATAATGCAAAATCCCCCGTCAACGACAGTACCGCCGGAAAGCGGCTCGCCCTGCTCAACGAGCTCGATCAGTCCTTCACCGGCAAGGTAAAGGATGACAGCGTGAATGCCTACAGCGACTTCTACCAAAGCACGCTGAGGCTCATGAAAGGGAAGGATCTTGAGGTGTTCGATCTTGGCAGGGAATCCGCCGACCTGCGTGCCAAATATGGGCAAAACCGGTTCGGTCAGGGCTGCCTGCTCGCCCGTCGGCTGGTGGAGGGCGGCGTTCGCTTCATCGAAGTGGAAAGTGGCGGCTGGGACATGCACAAGGATATCGAGGGCGGCATGGAGGACCGCGGAAAGGAGTTCGACACCGCCTTTGCTGCGCTCATCAGCGATCTCGAATCCCGCGGCCTGCTCGACAGCACCATGGTCGTCGTTGCCACCGAATTTGGCCGCAAGCCGTCCTTTGACGGTAGCGGACGCGGTCACCATCCGAAGGTGTTTTCCTGTGTTCTCGCCGGTGGCGGTGCCAAACGAGGTCTCGTCTACGGGAGCAGCGACAAGACCGGCGGGGAACCGGAGAGCAATCCCGTCACGGTGGGCGATCTCCATGCAACGGTCGGCTGGGCCTGCGGTCTCCCCATCGACAAACCCGTGATGAGTCCCAGCGGCCGGCCTTTCACGATCGGCAACAAAGGGAAGCCGGTGTCGGGCATTTTTGCATAGTCCTACTTTTTCACAGCTCCCCGCAGCGGGCCGGGCAGCGTGAGTTGCGGTGCGAGGCTGCCGGCGAAGGTGTCTTTTTCGTC
>DATAIE010000074.1:0-2381 GCA_036262875.1 Verrucomicrobiales bacterium | reverse complement strand
CGTTCCCATGGATAGGGCTTCAGCTTCTCACCCTGGAAGAAGTTCAGAAACTGCTCTGTCTCACTGAAGCCCGCTCCTGGGTTGGCTGCGCACCAACTCGCAGGATGGTGGGTGGCGATGTGCCAGCAGGCCGCGCCACCGAGACTGAAGCCGCGGACGATGATGCGGTTTTCGTCGATTTTGTAATCCCGCTTCACCGCCTCAAGCGCCTCGAAAAAGTCCGTCTCCCCGGCAAACCGCTGGCCGTTGCCGTAGCGCCCGTAGGGATGCAGCACGAGAGTATCTGCTGGAGTGAATTCTCCGGCGCTGGTCTGGCGTCCGTGGATAAAGTCCAGTTCCGTCAGTGTCTCTCCCCGGCCGTGGAACCAGCAGTCGAGCGGCCACTGTTTCGGCAGGGTCGCTTTGAATGAAGGCGGCACCACCAGTCCGAACGGCTGTACGCTGCCATCAATTTTTGAAAGATAGCCGCGGGGAACGAGCCCCGTCTGAGTGAGCCATGGCGTCTCGCCTTTTTTCAGGGATTCCAGCCGGGTGAATCCGTCCTGCAACTGTTTCGTAGCCCATTCCGTCTGCTTTACATTGTAGAATTCATTATACCGCAGCGCCCAGTCTACGGCTTTGTGAAAGATCTGCACGTCCGGCAGGAAGGTGAGGGCCGGTTTCCCTTTCAACTCCGTGCGCACCGCCTCTATCGCCGCACCCAGGCGGGCGGCTTCATCCGTTAGGGCCTTGCGGACATCCTCCGGAATGACCACCCCGGGGGGCGGCTGGCGGCGAACATTGTCGACGAGATTGTCAGCAGCGCCGTCAGCGAAAGTCTGAGCGGCGAGAGCGAGAGTACAAAGAAGCAGGCGGGCAGTCATGGGGTGGAGAATCGGAGCAGCAATACGCTGCCGCGCAGACCTCTCCACGATACGTGCCGGCGTAGCGCCCCGGTTATTTTGCCGCCAGGGACACGCAGATCAGCTCCTTGTCATTCCGGGCAAAAACGCACTGATTGGCGAAGGCCGGATGGCTCCACACCACGGTCCGTCCCATGCTCGGCGTCTCTGCGGAAAGAATTTTCGCCCGGCTCGCCTCCTTGTATCCGGACGGGCTCAAATCGGCGAGAATGAGTTCCCCCGAGTCGTTGAAGATCACCCACTGCTGCGGGGTGCGCGCCATGAAAAACGTGCCGGAGCCGACTTTCTTGTTGCTCATGATTTCCTGCGTGGACCAGAGGCGTTCTCCGGTGGCTGCTTTGAAACAGCGCAATTCGCCGTCCGTATCACAGCCGTACAGGAAGTCCCCTACGACCACGGGCGTCCCGTTTTTCGGCGCCAGCGCCTGATTGGGCGAGCCTTCCCAGATCACCTCCGCTTTTTCCTTTCCTGGTTTCACCATCATCGACTTCTTCTGCATCGAACCGACAAAAACGCCCTCCGAAGTGACTCTCGGTGTCATGATGGACATGCCGTAGGTGGCGTTGTAGGGCTGGCTCCAGTGCACCTTGCCGGTGGCGGGATCGAGCCCGTTCAGACCATTCGGCAGCCAGATCAGCAACTCGTCTTTGCCATCCCGTTTGGTCAGGACGGGAGGGGCATAGCCGATGTCCTTCGTGTCGAGTGCCCGCCACACCTCTTTGCCGGTCTTGCGGTCCAGCGCCACGGCAGCGGTTCCCGGGCCGCCGGCGAGCGTATAGACGAGGTCTCCGTGCACGAGGGGAATGGCGGCATAACCCCAGAGGGGCGATTCACATTTGTATTCCTTCTTCAGTTCCTTTTCCCACAGCACTTTGCCGTCGGCGGCGTTGACCGCGGCGAGATGTCCCTCCGCCCCGAGGGCAAAAACGGTGCCGCCGTCCACCACCGGTGAACAGCGCGGCCCGTTGGGGAAACTCAGATTGATATCCGTCTTCCAGTGATGCTCCCACTTTTGTTCGCCGGTCTTTTCATCAAGACACACGATGCGCTCTGTGCCGGAAACCGCCGTGCGTCCGCCAGGGTTCGCATCCACTTTGCCGGACGCGATCTGGAAATCCGTGGCGTACACCTTTCCACCCGAAACCGCAGGCCCGGAATACCCGTTGGCGATGGGAGCCCGCCAGAGGACTTTCGCTCCCTCCGCGGGGAATTTCGTGATGAGCCCCGTGTCATTCCATGTGGAATCGCCGCGCGGTCCCAGCCATTTTGGCCAGTCCTCGGCGTGAAGTGACGAGGCGGCGAAAGCGAGGACGGAAAAAAGGATCGGTAGTTTTTTCATGGCCGGTAAGAGGTTTGAGGAGCCTACGGCATTCCCAGCGAATTCCAGGCAAACGCGTACATATCCGCGATTTCCTCCAGTTGTTTCGCCGTCGGCTTCCCTGCGCCGTGACCGGCGCGGAGGTCTACGCGAAGCAGAAT
>DATAIE010000073.1:0-7632 GCA_036262875.1 Verrucomicrobiales bacterium | reverse complement strand
CTCGTTGAGAGTGACGGCGGCCTTCGACACACTGCACAGGGCCAGGGCTGTGAGACAGGCACTCAGTTTTCCGGATTTTGCGAAGTGGCCTTGCGAAGCCCGGAAGGACGGGAGGATAAGCCGTTTCATCATGGGAAAAGGGAGCCGGACCGCGGTTGGAAAACGCCCGGCTTGAGTCAGGCTGGGATAGTTGTTTCCCGGAGTAGCGTCAACATGAAAAACCCTCCTTTCATCCTTCCTCCCGCTGGACACAGCGCCTCTGACGGGCACAATGTCCTATGTTTGAGCCAGGCGAAAAAGTAGTGTGTGTCGATGACCGTTTCCATCCGGAGATCGCTTTTCTTTATACCGCCCTTCCCCAAAAAGGCGACACCTACACTGTCCGCGAGTGTGAGCCTGGCCGTGCCAAATGGGTGAGCGCCCAGAAGGGCTGGGATTCCGTGGAAATGAAGGTCCTCCTTGTCGAACTCACCAATCCTCTCGACCCGTCAACCTCCGCGGGCTGCCCCTCTGAACTCGGATTTGCAGCCCGCCGCTTTGCGCCGCTGGAAACGGTAACGCACGAAGAGGAGGCCGAGATTTCGGAACTGATTCCGGCGGGGAAATAGCCGGCGGCTGTTCACAGGGAACCCGGAGAGTGCCTACTGCACTTCCTCGCGCGATCCCGTGTAGAGCCACTTTACCACTTTGTTATCCTTGATGAGTGCCATGGCCTCCGTTTGAGTGGGGCCAAAGAGGGCGTTTTCCACGGTGCACTGGACGGTGCCGGTCCAGAAAGGCTTGCCTTCCACCTCTTCAAAGTTCAGGCTCCCCCACTGAGTGATGGAGCTGGCTTTGATTTCTTTGAGTTTAAGCTCGTCGATGGAGGCAAGCATGACGGGAATGACGCCGCCGGGACGGACTTCGGGCTTGGGTCCGGCCAGCTTCATCTGGTCCTCGCTGGCACCGTTCGCCTTGTCTTTGAGAGACCGGGCCCGTTCGCGCTGAGCGATTACCCGCTTCCGGTGGTACTCCTTGTAGCGCTCGTAAAGAACGGTGAGCGTTTCCTTGAGATCCGTGTTGGCGAGCGGGACATCGATGCGCGTGGTGTCGTCACCCGCGCGCATCACGATGAGAATCCCCGTGTTGGGCCGCATTTGGATAGCCATCACTTCGGAGCCTGGGTCCACGGCCACCTTGCCCGCTGCCCCGTCAAAATTGAGCAGCACTTTCGTTTTCACCTTCCGGGGAAAGGCTTTGCTGGGAATGGAGGTCCAGTCCTTCGTGATCTCCTCAATGGCTTTGAAATTCGGCATCGGATAACGCGCCTCGATTTCATCCACGACGGCGACGGGCGCGGGAGCAGGCTTCGTATGCGCGATCTCCGGAGTATCCGCCGGCTTCGGAGGGGTGGTGGTGCCCGGATTGGGCGCCGGGGACGGCTGTTTCCCTTTGAGCAACTCCAGCATCGCCATCGGCTGGCTGCTGCCATTGCTGGTTGTTCTCGTCTCCTTCTCCACCTGGCTGCGGATGGCCGCTTTTTCTTTCTCCTTTTCCTTCGTCCGTTCATCGATCTTCGCCTGCATATCCCTGTGGATATTCGGATAAAAGTACCATCCCGCCCATCCGGAGGCGGCAATCATGACAAGATAAAAAACGAATTTCATAGGGAAAGGGGAGCCTCCGGACAGTAAACGAACTCAGGGGCTCCGTTCAAGAGAAAGTGCGATCCGCGGTTGAGACACGCACCGCCGCGCTGCGGGACGGCTTAACGGATCACAAGCCGTGCACCAGGCCGGATGATCTTTGGCAGGCGAACGGCATCCCAGTTCGCAAACCGGATGCACCCGTGGCTTTCCGCTCGTCCGATGGTCAGAGGATTCGAAGTTCCGTGCAGCCCGATCCCGTTGCGGCTGGTGCTCGTCCAAAGCACGCCGACGGGACTGTTTGGCCCGATAGGGAGTTGATAGTAGGAATCGCTCCGTTTGCCCTCTTCCAGCATCGATTTGTCCCAGCGGAACTCGGGGGTGGAAATCATGCCGGTGATCTTCCACTCTCCGAATTTGATGAATCTTGGCTCGCCGGGGGTGATGGGAAAACTCGCGAACGGCTTGTTCTGGTCATTGAAGAAAATCGCGACCCGCGCCGCAATATCCACCACCACCGTATGGGCGCTGAGCGCCGGGTCGGCATCAAATTTCCGGTGCTCGGCCCATTCCTCGATCTTAAAGGGGGTGACGTTGGGCACCTTCACCGTCACACCGGGGTCCCATTTGTTCGTATTGGCCGCCGGGCTGTCGCGGTTGAGCCAAATGAGGAAATCCTCGCTCGTGTGGTACCGTTCTCCCACGAATTCCAGAAGGCTCCGGTAGCCGAGGTATTTGGTTTTCACCTGATCCTGCGGCTTGCCGGGGAGGGAGGGCGTGACGTACTTCACGTCGCTTTGCTGGATGGTATAGGTCGTGTACGGCTGCGGCACCGCCTTTTTGGCCGCCTCGATCAGTTGATACCAGTTCCCCACCGGGATTCCGCGGATCTGGTTGTAAACGGACGCCGCCTTTTTTCCAAATTCTCCGAGTTTTCCGTCGATATTGCCGGGTCCGTGCTGATGCTCGTCCAGATGGATCTGCACCCGGATGATCGTGTCGACTTCCTTTGGATCGGGAATGGGGGCGTAGTTGCCGTTTTTGTCCGCGAGGTCCACGGGGACGGCTTTGGGCGGTTTGGTATCCTGGGCCGCGAGGGGCAGAGTGAGGGAGGCAGTAAGGAGAGCGAAATACAGTGACTTAGTCATGGCAGAGACCCGGCGGCACGGGGAGTTCTGGTCGGAACCGCCGGAAGCGACGCATGTATGACACACCTTTTGAAAAATGAAAGACCCCAACTGCCAAAAAAATGGCAGTGTCCTGAAGCGGGCGGGGCACGTATCCGGGCCGCACTGTTTGTCCTGTCCTTTCCGGCCTTTCACCCGGTGGCCGCCATTTTCATCCTTTTTTGAAGGATTCGGTTGACCGCGAGCAGCCGTTTTGAGACAACGTAATGGTATATTCATCCCCCTCATGAAACCCATTCTCTTTACGGTTCTTCTCGCCAGCGTGTCCGCCGCCCAGGCGACCACGGTTATCAGCGTTAACTTTGTCGGTAATGCCGGTGCCGCCGGAACGATGGCTTCCACCGATGTGGCCGGCCTTCCCAATGCCCAAAGTCCTGTGCCGGGTGTGAACACGTTTGTGCCCAACTGGAACAACGCCCCGGGCAACAGCACGTCCGGTTCGATGCCCGGGCTCGTCAACTCAGCCGGGTCCGCGACCGTGGCTGGTGTGTCGTGGACCTCCGATCTCGGTGGCTGGTCGCTGGCGGACACTGCCAGTGGAGCAAACGCCACGGCGAACCGCACGATGATGAAGGGTTACCTTGATGCGGCAACGGCGGGCAGCGTGACCGTTTCCGGCCTGACGGGAGGGGATTTTGGCAATCCCTACACGGTGATCGTTTATTTCGACGGGGACAATGGCGGGAGTTGGCGGGTGGGCAGCTATACGCTGGGGTCCACAACTCTCAGCGGTGAAGACAGCGAAGGCGTGAACTTCAATGCCGGCGGGCTCGCTGGCGGCAATGAAAACCCTGATGGTCTTTTCCAGATACCCGTGGCCGGTGGCACCGGCAATGCGGTGTGGCCGGTCGCGGGGGGCAACAACAACGAAGGAAACTACGTCGTGTTCACGGGTGTGACCGGGTCGTCCTTTACGATCAACATGACGAGCACCGCTTTTGCCGACATCGCACGGGCTCCTATCAACGGCTTTCAAATCATCGCCGTTCCTGAACCCTCTGTTTCCCTTCTCGGTGCTTTCGCCTTTGCGGGTGTTTGCCTCCGCCGCCGGAGATAATCAGGGATTCGCTGCCGGTTTTGCAGGTTCGGGTGTTTTCTCTGCCGCTACCGGCAGGATGGGATCGAATGTCGTCCCTGCCGGAATTTCCTTTTTGAGTTCCGTCAGGGCGGCCATGCGGCCTTCGGTCGCCGGATGAGTGCTCAGGAGTTCCAGGGCACCGCTCGTGTCCATGCCCGTCTTTTTCTCCTCGTCCCGCAGGGTCTGGAAAAAGTCGATAATCCCCTGAGGGTCGATTTTGGCAGCGAGCAGATATTTCCATCCGGTGGCATCGGCCTCCGTTTCAAAATCCCGGCTGTATTTCTGGCCGAGCAGATTGGAAGCGCCGTCCGCCAGTGCTGAGTAGTCGCCAAACACCGCCTGGATAATCACCATGGTTCCCAGGCTGCTTACCATATTCCGCAGCGAGTGACGCCGCGTGATGTGGGAGATTTCGTGTGCCAGCACTCCCGCGATTTCCTCGGGGCGCTTTGCCTTTTTGATGAGGGCCGTGTGGACCACGATGTGACCGCCTGGCACCGCGAAGGCGTTGATGGTATCGTTTTCGACGATGTGAAATTTGAACTCGTAGCGCGTGTCCTTCACCGCTGGCACCAGGCGGTCGGTCACGGCCTTGAGTTTCGCCACCATCTCCGGATCGGTCACCTCTTTAGTGGTGGCTTTGACCTGCGCATAGACGGCTTCCCCCAGTTGTTTCTCCGTGCTCACAGGGATCTTTGAAGCGATGGCGTCGGTGATGGCGGCGCGGTAAATCCAGAGGGCGGAGATCCCGGCAATGAAGAGCACCGTCATGAAGATCATCGCCTTCACGGGCCATGGCCATTTCTTCGCTGCGCGGTTCTTGCGTTTGGCACCCTTGCCGTGCACGGGGTGCAGACGAATGGCATCGTCCTTCAGAAAACCCGGATCGGCGCAAAGGAATGTCCACTCCGGCAGTTGCGGGTGGCTCAGAAATGCCTGCTGACTGTTGAAGCCGCCGTAGCGGATGTCGATCCCGTCGAGCGGCAGCCGCAACGGGGGCACGCCGCCCGCGCTGAAGATCAGGTCTCCCCCGTCAGCGGAAATCCGCCCGTGCGCCTGCCCGTTGGGGAGCGTGTTTTGATAGGCCGTGGCGGGCCAGTTGCGGGTGTTCTGTGCATTGTCGGGCCATGCTGTCATGAAGCACCCATGGCACGCTCACGCAGGATGCGCAAATGACGCCTGCCAGGGGCGGACGGAAGAGGAATCAGGCTGTCCGTTAAAAAATTAACGAAAAAGAATTTGCAAACTTCCGCGGAAGCGTTAAAAAAGTAACGGTCATTTATTTCACCCGTCCCTGCTATGTCTGATCCTGCAAAACTCAGTCGTCGCGAGCGCCAGATCATGGATGTTCTGTATGCCCGCAGTGAAGCCACCGTGAATCAAATTGCTGAGGCGATCCCCGATCCGCCCACGGTGATGGCCGTTCGCCGCATGATGCATATTCTGGAAAAAAAGGGTCACCTCCGCCGGCGTGAACAGGGCAGGGAGGTGGTCTATTCGCCGCGCGAATCGAAGGACAAGGCGGGCCGTTCGGCTTTCGAGCGCGTGCTCGAAACGTTCTTCGGGGGTTCACTTGAAGATGCGCTCTCCGCCCATCTGTTTTCGCGGAAGGAGTCGGTGAGCAATGACGAACGCGCCCGTCTGGTAAACCTCATCGAAAAAACCCGGAAGGAGGGCCGCTGAGATGAACCGTCTTTCGATTGCCGTCACCGCCCTGCTCAGCGTGGCGATGCCCCTTGTTTTTGATTCGGCGCTGAAGGGCCTGGTCCTCCTGCTGGCGGCGGCTCTGGCCGCTTTGCTGCTCTGGCGGGCTTCCGCGTCCGCACGGCATCTGATTTGGCTTATCGCCACGATCTCTCTTCTTGTCGTGCCTGTATTGTCCGTGGCATTGCCGCAATGGCGCGTCCTCCCTTCGTGGGCCGCGGTGAAGCCGGAGGTCCTCGTGCCGTCCGTTGGGATGGTTAACCCGGTGCCGGTGTCCGTTCCGGAAATCATACCGCCACCGCCGGTCTTCCCCGACGGGCCTTCCCCTGTGTCCCCTGCTTCTGAGAACGGTCAGTGGAGCGATCCCGCCGTATCCGCTTCCGCCAGCGCTCCTGTCGCTGTATCCGCCGGACCTCCGGCTTCCGCGGCCGTTTCAGAAACATACTACCGGTGGTGGATGCCGCTCGTGTGGGTGGCCGGATGCTGCCTTCTTCTCGTGAGACTGCTCGCTGCGCACTGGCTGTTGCGCCGGACCTCCCGGGAATGTGCAGAAGTGAAAGAGGGTCCCCTCGCTGCTGCTCTTTCCGCTGCGGCTCAACAACTGGCACTGAAACAAAAGGTGAAGCTTCTCGTGGATGCGCGCCGCACGATCCCTGTCGTGTGGGGTGTCTTTCATCCGCGGCTTCTCCTGCCGGCGGAGGCAAAGGAATGGGACGGAGCCCAACTCCACTCCGTCCTCCTGCATGAACTCGCCCACATCCGCCGCCGGGATACCGCCGTGCAGTGGCTGAGCCAGTGCGCCTGCGCCCTTCACTGGTTCAACCCGTTCGTGTGGTTAGCCGCATGGCGTCTGCACGTGGAGCGGGAGCGGGCCTGTGACGACCTCGTCCTGACCAGCGGCGTCAAGGCATCCGACTACGCCGGTCATCTTTTGGAAGTCGCCACCCGGCTTTCCCCGGCACGCTGGACCGCGGCCTGCGGTCTTGCCATGGCCAGAAAATCCCGGCTCGAGGGACGCCTGCTGGCCGTAATGAGCGATGGACTCAACCGCCGCCGGGTCAACGCCACGCTCGCCGCCGCTGCCCTCATCCTGGGGACCGGCGTGGCCGTTCCTCTCGCCATGCTGCGGGCGGGTGAAAAAGACAATCCGCCACCGCAAACATCCCGCACCGAAAGCACCCTGTCTGAACCGCTCCCTCCTCCCGTGGAAAAAGTGAGGCCCCGCGATACCACCGCCGCCGCTCTTTTCCAGCGCTGGCAGGCTCTGGAAGGCACCGGCCCCACGCTCCCGGAATCCGTCCTGGCCCGGCTCCGTGCGGCCATCGACAAATGGATTCAACAGCCGCCGGCAAAGACGGACGCCGCACCGGTGCTGGCGCTGCGCGACCGTGACATCGATGTAAAGGATCACAAGATCGCCGAGGTGGCCGCATGGCTGGATGCAGTAGCCACCGTCAATCGCGGGCCGCTGGAGTTCGCCATCAACGGTGAAACGAACCCGGGAAGAAGGCTCGACGCCAAAGAAACGGAATCCCTGAAGTTTGGCCCGGTGGCAGAAAACGGCCTGCGCGCCGCATGGATGCGCTCTCCGGCGAAGGACACCTACGTTACCGGCGATGTCATATTCAATTCGCTGGCGTTACAAAATACGACGAATGCCATTCTCGAGTTTAAGTGTCCGTACACGCTCCAGGGCATTCCCTGGGAGATCACCGCCGGTGGACGAAAAATCGAAATGGAGGAGACGATTCTCACAGGCTCCATCCCCATTTTTACCTGGCGGCTGCATCCCGGCGAGATCGCGGAGATCGGCGGATATGGTGTCTCCATTGGCAAGGCGACACAGCGGGAAGGTACCCGCAAAGGCTTCGTCTCCACAGTGATGCACGTCAGGGGCGGAGAGCATGTCACCGCAAGCTGGCGGCTGCGTGAGCCTGTCGCCATGACGACCGGCCCCGTCGGGTTCGATGTCATCGATGAAAAGGATGTGGCCGTGTGGCAGGCCAACCGCGCTGGAACCTGGCCCGTGTATCCGGGG
>DATAIE010000072.1:0-6686 GCA_036262875.1 Verrucomicrobiales bacterium | reverse complement strand
CATCGGGCGTATCGCGCTCACGGTGCCACCCAACCGGCCGGCCGGTTGCGAAATCACCGTGGCCTACAGCTATGACGAAAATCAACGGGTGCAGGCCACGATCAAGGACGAACGCTCCGGGACCGTAAAGCATGTGGCGATTACCTACGAAGGGGACGGGGTGCTTTCCGACGAAGAGGTGGAACGCAAGTGTGCCTATTTTGAACGGGTGAGGATCGAGTAGTCCGTACCGCCTTCCTTAGATTCAGCAACTTCCACGGGATATGTTCAAATTCTTAAGCAAGCTCTTCAAGCGTCCGCCGGCTGCGCCTGCTCAGCCCCGCCTCACGCTTCCCTCGCATACCGGACCGGTCTCCCCCATGAAGCCTCTGGAAGGCACCGGCACGGGCAAAGCCGCTCCTGCCGCCACTCCGAAAGCGAAGGAGGCCTGGTCCAAAACGACCGCCCGCCGGATCAACCCGACAGCTTCGCCGGAGGAAATCTGCGGCATCACGAAAGACATGGACCGGGAGCAAATTTCCTCCCAGCTCGCCATGCTCTACAGGCGGCACAACCGCGCCGCATCCAGCCTGGAAGCGGATCTCCGCGAAGAGGCGGAGATCATGCTCGATGTCATCGCCACGATGCGGCAGAAGTATTTGAAGTAACGGAACCAAGCCCCGCGCTGGGACAACGGGCCAGAGCCTGAAGCGGTGGGCCGAGGCTCCTGCCGGGGCTTGAATAAAAGTGCGCGCGTTCCGGAGCCCGCGATTAGCGGGCCCTCACATTGAGCCGGAAGTACTTCCGTGATTCAGGAGCGGGATAGGTGAGCGGGCCATAGTGAACCTGTTCCCTGCCGCCGGCGACGGGAGTGATGGTTGCTTCACTTTGCAGCGAGTCCCAGCCAAAGGGCAGCGACCAGGTGGTGAGATCACTGGAGAATTGAGGCTCGATCACTGCGTCGTCCGCGCCGGCATTGCGAATGATGGTGAGGTCGAAGACAACACCATTGACAGGCCAAACGGGGGGTGCCGGCCGGCTGATGGCGCTGCTGTCGCTGGTGCCAAAGGCGTATTCCGTGAGCGCATTGTAACCATCGTTGTCCGCGTCAGCAGTCGGAGTTCCTGAGAAGGGCACCGCATCGGTGCTGCCGGGATTGCCTCCGGCCTGCACGCTGGGACGCCATTCGTAGGTATTCAGAGAGGGATTCGTGCTGGCGAGAATCCTGACCAGACTGCGGCCTCCGCCGTCGGTGCTCGCAATGCCGTCGGAATAGGTCACGGAAAAGATCGTCGATCCGTTGGCGGCGGTCAGGGTCACCGTTTCACCGCCGTTGCTCAGGGCCGTGCCGGCAGTGCCGTAGTCCCCGCCTGCAATCTGGCCTGCGAAGCCGGGATAAGCAGTCGCAAATTCGGTTTGGCTTTGCACCACCAGAATCCGGCCGCCGGCGGGCACCTGCGTCCCGGCGGGGAAATTGTAAGTGATTCCGGCGGAGAAGTAACACCCGGTGAAGTCCACGGTGTTTCCGCTGACGTTCCGCAATTCAATGAACTCCGCGCCACCGGCAGGCGGATTGTACATCAATTCGGTAAGAGCCGTATTCGTGCTGCTGGCAGGGGACGGCCCCGTGGTCCCGGTGATCACAATCGTATCGCTGCCAACCACCGATCCGGTGCTGGAAAGACCTTCGATGAGGAGGTTGTTGGGGCCAAAGAAAACCGGGGCGGAAATGCGCCAACTGTTGTCGTCGATCCACGTCACCGGGACAGGCGCGCCTCCGTTGATCCGGATGGCCTGAACGTTCACCCACGCGTCACCGTCCAGTGTGATCTGTGGCCCTGGAGCGCTGAAATCGGCACCGGGAGAGCCGCCGGTCGCAGTGGTGATAGCAAAGCTCACCTGTGGAATGTTCGCATTGACCTGGCTGATGGCATAGGCGTTCCGGTCATTGATATAGGTGAGGAACTGGGTCAGGTCCTGACTGAGAAATTTGCTGTAGTGGGTGGCCCAGGGCCCGAGGTAGGCCGTATTGTAACTGGTGGTGCAAATGTCGAGCACGTGTCCCCAGTAGGCCCGCTTCCATTTCGGGTTGGCCACCAGCTTCACCAGTTCGTTGTTGGGCAGCATGGAAGAGGTGGACCCCGTATTGAAGGTGAAGTCCATGTCCCACGGGAAGTACATCGTCTTCAGTCCGGATCCCGCGGGCGGTGTGTAGATAATCATGTTATGCTGGGCACCGGACGAGTAGCCGTCGCCCACCCCGCAAAGAATTTGGGCCGCGAAGGACCGGGTCCACTCGTCGGCGTCGATGAGCGGATCCACGGCGTTGTTGAAGGCCGCGCCCTGACCCTGACCCAGAGCCGCCAGCACCGGAATCAACTGGCTGTAATCGTCCTCCTCCCGGTTGTTCTTGATGAGCCAGTGCCAGCGGTAACGCTCCTTGTCCGCTCCCAGACTGTTCACACCCACGCCCACCACGTTGTCGGGCTCAGGCAGCTTTGGATTCTCCACACCCGCCGGGCTGTTGGTGAGCGGATAGTAGATCAGTTCGTATTCGAACATGGTGCCGTCGTTCTGAGCACCGTTATAGCGGTCGCCAAGCCAGTCGCCGTCATAGCGCCGGGTCATGATGGCGGAACCCGTCTGCCCGGCCTGCGGAGCAAGCACCCGGATGAGGTCGTCCTCCATGCTGGGCAGACCGCCGGCATGAGCGATCATATGCTTGGCGAGCATTTCCTTTTGAGAGAACTCATTCCCCGCGCCGCTGCGGTCAATGGTGATCGTGCTCAAGGTTCCGCGAAACAACTGTTCCTGGGCAAAAGAGATGTTGAAGCCCACACGCGAAGGCTGATTCCGCCCCCGCTCTGAACCCTTGAGCCTGACGGCGCAGTTGTAGTAAATATCGCGCTCGTTCTCGATGATCGTGCACGGCAGGCGGTCATTGGACATGACGTTCGTGGCGGTGTGCATGAAGGTCAGGTCCGAATTGGACATCACGATACGAACATTCGTAGGGCTGACCCCTGTGGGCAGTGTGAGCATAGCGAGCCCGTCCGCCCACTGCACCAGACCTCCCGGAGCGGTGACGTTCGCGCCGCCGCTGCCCGTGGCGGTGAATGAGAAGGAGAACTTGCGCCCCGCGGTCTGGCCTGGAATCTGCCCGGTCCAGATCTTATTGCCGCTCAAGGTGAGGGCCGCAGTGCCGGACCCCGCCCCGCCATCGATCGCGGTATACACCAGTGTCGCCGCAGTAACCGTCTGGCTGCTCTCCACGATTTTGACCGACACCGTCGCAGGCTGACTGGCGGCGGGCACCGCAGGAGAATGCGTCGCTTCAGAGAACGTGATCGGACGGGAATTGAGACTGTAAGTGGAATTCTGCGCACCCGGAGTTCCCGCAGTGGTGGCTTTGGGGAGGAGCGTGGTGCGTGCGCCCTTATTGAAATAAAGGCGGGTGTGGAGTTGGTTCGAACCACGGAGCCACTTCGCACGGTAGCTGATGCGGTAGGTTTTGGAAGGATCGATGCTCACCAGCGAAGCCCCGTTCTTCAAGGTGATGGAACACTGATTGTGCAGGTGCTCGTAAGCACCGCTGGCACGAACGTGCAGCACCTTCTGTCCCGCATTGTCGGGATCAGCCTCCACGAAGCCGTGCCGGTGGGTGCCGATGAGTCTCCATGAGGCGGGCGCCTGCCCAACAGTGTCCGCCTCAAACGTACTGTTCGAAACGAGATTCGTGGCACCGGGCAGCCCCGGATCGACGATGCACTGGAAGTCATCGATCAATACCTCTCCGTCGTCGAGAAGGCCGAAGACGACTTCATTCCACTGCACGGGATCACCTCCGATATTGGCCGCGGAAAAATCATAGCTTACCGTCTGCCATGCACCCGGCGCGGTGTTGCTGTCAGACCATGAAGCCGGATTGCTGTTGTCCGCATTCGGATCGACAAGTTCCAGGGAGGCGCCGCCGCCACCGGCCCATTTAGGCCATTTGCCCCCGGCACCGAGCGGACTGCCCCGTTCACCCGGGAAAAAGCGAACTTCGTCCGCAATGTTCCCCGCAGCATCGAGGAGCCGCAGCCGCTCTCCACCGCGGGCCATGCCGCCGTCGAACGGTGCAACCACATTCGTAACGCCGGGATGCAACGCCTGGAAGGCGGCGAGGTCCCACGCCACCACGAGGTAACCTCCGGCCGGCAGCGATATGCCGGCGGCGAAGGCGAAGTCGATCCCGTCATTGAAGCGCCATCCGTCGAGAGAGACGGGCGAGCCGGATTTGTTATAAATTTCCACCCACTGTTCCGGCGAGCCTGCGGGACCGTCGTAAAAAATCTCGTTGATCACCACCGCGGAATTGTGAGCCGTGACGGCGGCCCACTCCAGGGAGCCGTCCGCGGCGGAATAACGCTCTTTGCTGACAGCATCCACCCGCCGTGAATCCAGCAGACGGGCACCGCCCGCCACCAGATTCAAGTCCATTCCATCAGCGTATCCGGTGATGCCGGAGAGCGGGACGGAAACCGTGCCGCCCGCGGCCAGAGTCCCCGCAGGGAACGTATAGAGAACGGTGGTGCCGCTCCTGATTTCAAAGCCCGTATAATTCACCGCAGCAGCGCCCGCATTGCGAATGACGACCGCATTCGAAGGATTGGCCGCGGCATCCGCCGGACTGCGAACCAGATTGAAGACCAGCGTGGGCGAAGCATCCCTCGGCGGCGACGGCTGCTCGGAAATCTTCACCTGTGCTCCGAACATCATGTCAGGATCAGAGCCATTATTCGCGGCATTCAAAACCGCCACTGCAAGAACATTCGTGCCGCTCAGGAGAGCGCTGCCGGGGATATTGACAGGTGCGGCGGGGAAGTAGGGATTGGTTACGGGGGCCGTCGCAATCATCGACGAGGTGACGGCACCGGCTGGAGCGTTGGTCCGGGTGAGTTCGACCCCGTTGAGGTAAAAGACGGCGCCGTCGTCAACCAGCGGCCACAGGATCCCTGAGGCGAGCGAGGGATCGCCGTCAAAGGTGAACGTCTTGCGGAACAGGTACGGCGTGTTGGCCAGCGGCAGTTGGGTTTGTTTCGTCTGCTCCACGGATTCCGTCACCTTGAGGTTATCAAAGGTCGCACTGACCATGTCTCCCACGGCCCGGGCCTGCCCTGTGAGCATGACGCTGAAATCAGCGGGCCAGTTGGAGACAGTTTGCGATCCGAGCAGCGTGGTGCCCTTGTACATCTGCACGGTGCCCGCGCCCGGGAGGCCCCCTGGAATCCAAACCAGTTTCATCGTGGTGGCTCCGCCATTGTTGTCGTCCGCATCGGCGAGAGCCAGGTTGTTGCCGCCTCCGGTGGGATTGAGTGTACCCGTGCCTCCCAGGTCATTACTGTTATAGGACCATCCGGTTTCACCCCAGTTCTGGGAAAAATGCACGTAGTGGCTGGCGTCCGCCCAAAGCCAAAGACTGGAGCGCACCACGCTGGTCGCAGGCCCTCCGCGGGTCAGGGCCACGCGGTCCACAGAGACTTCCTGGCGGTTTTGAGCATTGAACCGCGCCACGCTGCGCAGCGATTTTCCATACCAATACTGAACCGTCGCCGTGCCGGAGAGCACGAGTTGACCTCCCGCAATCGCTGACGAATACCCGCCCGCTCCGCTGCTTTCCAATCCCTGGTCCAAAACCGTCCACTTGCCGGTATCGATGGCCGGTCCGTCAAAGGTATCCACCAGGACATCCGAAGAGACTACCGGGAAAACGATTTCCGCCGGCCGCGCAGGGATGCCGCCCGATGTCGTGGCCGTAGTGGGCGTAGTGGCAGGGGTATAGGTGCCGGCAGCGAGACCGGCGATTGCCTGCGCGGGCAGCGCCTTCGTCCAGAGAGCCACATCGTCGACAAACCCGGTCCACGCTTCAGCGGTACCGCCACCGGTATTGCGGTTTCCACCGATGAAGAACGGCTGCACGTTCACCGGACTGCCGGTGATGGTGCGGGAATTGACCAGCACTCCGTTCCGGTAAAGCAGCAGAGAGTTACCGTTTTTGACCGATGCAAAATGGGTCCATGGAGAAGGAGACGCCGCAGAGCCAATAAGATCGACGTAGTCGTTGAATTCACCGGCGCCGTTGAAATACCACTCAAAGGTACTCGGAGTGAGTTTTACAAATTCCAGCGGAGCAAAATCCGAGCCCGTGGCAGTGTAGCGGTTTCCAAGGATAATGTTATTGCCGCCGGTCTGCCGGGACTTCACCCACGCGGCCCACGTGAAATTCGAGGCCAGCGTCAATGCCGGCAGATTCCCGGCGGCGATGTGAGTGGTGGCCACATCCACATTGGAGGCGTTCACATTGATGCGCAGCGATTTGCCGGTTTTTCCTGCATAGGGGGGATCGACAACGTAGGCAAAATCCGTTCCTACCGCCGTGCCGTTCGTGCCACTGGGAGCCGAGTTGGTCAGGTTGTCCTCAAATGCCCACCAGCCATAAAGTCCGACTCCTGGATCAGACAGCGTCGTTTGCGGCGGCGTCGGTGGAGCGATTTGTGCGCTGCCTGCGTAAAACACCGACTGTCCCGTGCTCCAGCCGGTATCGTTAAATCCGGAGGTTTCCCAGCCCGCGGGTGGATTCGTCCCGGGTGTCAGATACTTCCAGCCGGTTGCGGTGATGGGAACGGCCACCGTCGTCTTTCCCGGGGCACCGGCGTACGCAAAGT
>DATAIE010000071.1:0-3310 GCA_036262875.1 Verrucomicrobiales bacterium | reverse complement strand
TGCACCCAAGTCCTCAACCGATTTCCTACATGAAAACAGCCCATCTCCTTAAGTCCTGCCTGGTGGCCGCCAGCGTTGCCTTTGCTGCCACTGCATCGGCCGTGCCTCTCCGAATTGACGTCGCCCCGTGGGCTCCTCCGGCTCCAGTTGACCCGTCCAGTGCCGGGGATGCTAACGTCATCGCGTGGCTGCAAGCCGTGGTCGACTCCTTTAATGCCCTCAATGGCCCGGGCGCGCCGCTGCCTACGGTGGGAGCTACCGCCGTCCAGGCAAGTAATAACGGAGTGGACCCGGACGGTGCCGGGCCTTTTCCTGGCTACGGAACCGGGACGCTTTCGCTGAGCCTTCCGTTGAGTTCCTATACCTACCTCGCCCTGCGCTGGGGCGGTGGCCAGGATGGCGACAACTGGCAGGCGTTTTATATCGGCGCTGAGACCGGATCCTTCACGTTCAATGCGCCGGGACAAAATGGCCTCTCCGACTATCGCCTCTACAACGCCCGCACCTCCACGGCGGTGCCGGACGGCGGAAGCGGTGCTCTTTTGCTTGGCTCTGCGCTTCTGAGCATTGGCTTGATCAAGCGCCGCCTCGCGAAAAAGCACTAAGAAAACCCTCTGAACCCGAATCAAAAAGGCCGCACCCTCCAGTGCGGCCTTTTTTTGTTGAGCGACCTTTGAGAAAGAAAGGACCGCGGACATCCTGTCCGCCCCGCCGACCTGGGCCTTTCCCTTCTCTAACTGAGCCTCACAGTACCGGTGCGGTTATCCTGTTCCAGCCCGTTTTCACCAACGGCGCAGACCTCATCATGACATCTTCTTTACATCCCCGGGCTGGCGGGGTTCACGGCGGTCCATAAACTCGCGGGGTCATGATTCGTCCCCTTTTTCTTCCCGCGGTTTTCCTTCTTTCGCTGCCTCTGCTGCGGGCGCAGGAGGGCAGTCTGCTGGAGAGATTCGCGCTGGCGGAGGACCGGACGGCGGTGCTCAAGGAACTGGTCCCGGGGACGGAGGACTACTATTACTATCACGCGCTGCATCATCAGGTGCAGGGGCAGATGAAGGAACTGGCGGCCGTTTTGCAGGAGTGGGAGCAGAAGATTCCGGCGACCAGTGCCCGGCGGGAACTGATCAAAAACCGGAAGCTGATGCTCGACTACAGCACCGATCCCGCAGGCACACTCGCGGTACTCAAGGACCGGCTGAAACTGAACTTCGACCACCAGCGCGATACGGAGGAGGCCCGGGCCGAACTGCCTTCGAAGCTCGACCCTGCGCTCATTGCGAAGTCCGCCTTCTGGGCGCTGCCGCTGGAGGAATCCGAGCCGCTGGACAAGGTGAGCGATGCCGGTCTCTACGCCATGGCAGGCCTCCCGCGGCAGTGGCGGCTGGTGGAGGTTCGCCAGTTGCTGAAGCGCCTGAAGCGCCCGGATTACCCCGGCCTGGTGGAGATCATCGATAAGGAACTGAAAGAGAAAGACGCAAAGTTTGGCGCGTTTCCCATCCATACGCTCCTGACATCAGAGCAACTCACGGACCTTCAAAAACGGCATCCGGAATTGATCAACGATACCACGTTCATTTCCACCGTGCTGGACCGCATGCGTCCGCTGGACACGGAGGATGCGGATCGCGATCCCGCCGTGCGCGAGGCCTGGCTGGAGCGTCTGTGGTCCTATGCCTCCAAACTGAACGCCAACACAAATCCGCTGAAAGCCAACCTGCTCTATCATTTGCTGGCTGCGGATGAAAAAGCGGGCCGCTTCAACGAGGCGCGGCTCCTCGCCTATCTGAAGCTCCCGCGACGCACCTCCTGGATGAGTCCCCGCTACAAGGAGAACCAGCAGATTTGGAAATACCCGGCAGACCTGGACTACGATCCCTCCGCCTTCACCGGCACCGGCCCGGTGCAGGACGATGAGCCGCTGCTGCGCCGCCTCCTGCTGCAATATCTGGAGAAAGCGGAGAACGCGGCGGCTGTCGAGCCTTACGTTTCCGATGTCTGGCTGCGGGCCGTGCAGGCGGAGGCAAAGCTCCTCAGCGGCGCGCCGGACGCCCAGCGATGGGTTTCCCTGCTGTCCCCGGAAGCCTATCAAAAGCTCCGCGACCGCATCGACATCGACTTCGATCCAACGTCGAAACAGAACTGGCAGCCGGACGACAACGTAACGCTGAATCTCTCGCTCAAAAATGTGCCGTCCCTGCTGGTGCGCATCTATGAGGTCAACACAGCCAACGTGCACCGCACCACGGGAGAGCAGGTGAATACAGCCCTGAATCTCGACGGCCTCACGGCGAATGTGGAGCGCAAGTTCGAATACAAAGACGCGCCCATTTTGAGGAAGCGCGAGACGTTTTCCTTTCCGGAACTCAATGCGAAGCGCGGTGTGTGGATCATCGAATTCGTGGGCGGCGGCAAGGCCAGCCGCGCCCTCATTCAAAAGGGCGGGCTGCGCACCATCGTGCGGCAGACGGCTGCCGGCACGGCACTGTCAGTGCTGGATGAAAGCCTGCATCCGGTGCCAAAGGCTTTTGCCATGGTGGGGCCCAAGCGCTTTGCCGCGGACGCGCAGGGCATGATCGCGCTCCCGCTTTCGACGAATCCCGGAGAGCAAAAGGTTATCATCGATGACGGCACGGGATTCACGGCGCTGGAGACGATTGCGCTTCAGGGCGAAAGTTATTCCCTGGAGGCCGGGTTCCATGTGCCGCGGGAATCGCTGCTCCCCGGTGCAAAGGCGGCGATCGCGGTGCGGGCGTCTCTGTTGTCGAACGGGCATCCGGCTCCCGCGGAGACCATCGACGAGGCAAAACTCACCATCACCTCCACGACGATGGAGGGCAATCCCGCGACTCTCGTTATTCCCATGGGGAAATTGAGCGACGTGAAGGAGAACGTGGCGGAGTTCACCGTGCCGGACCGGCTCAAATCCCTGAACATGGTGCTGAAAGGGAAGGTGATGAGCCCGGTCACGGGCACGCCTGTGGATGTGGAGGCGTCCTCTTCCCTCAACGTGAATGGCGTCACCGCACAGGGCATCGTCAATGACCTGCACCTGAGCCGGGAAGGAGGCATTTGGAAACTGCAGGAGTTGGGACTCAACGGCGAAGCCCGCGCGGACCGTGAGGTGGCCGTCAGTTTCTGGAGACGGGAACTGGAAACACCGGTGGAAGTGTCCATGAAAACGGATGCCGCGGGCATGATCACGCTCGGCGCGATCGACGACCTGCAGGCGATTACCGCAGTGAATGCGGAGGGTGTGTCGCGCAGTTTCACGATTCCCGTCGAGGAATCAGAAATTCCGGACGTCACT
>DATAIE010000070.1:0-5002 GCA_036262875.1 Verrucomicrobiales bacterium | reverse complement strand
CCGCGACAAACTCGGCGCCAATGCCCATCCGATCCTCATCCCGATCGGTGCGGAAGATCAGCTCAAGGGCGTGATCGACGTGATCGGCAAAGTGGCCCACATTTACTCTGACAACGACAAGCTGGGCTCCACCTATGAAGTGGCTCAGTTGACCGAAGATCAAAAGGCCCAGGCGGACCTGGCCTACGAGGAACTCACCGCGGCGCTCTGTGACGTGGATGATGAACTCGGCATGATGTTCCTCGAAGAAAAACCGATCACCGTTCAGGACGTGAAGCAGGCGCTTCGGCGTGCGGTGATCGCCAACAAAATAGTGCCGGTTGCCGGTGGTTCTGCTTTCAAGAACAAAGGAGTCCAGGCGCTTCTGGATGCGGTGGTCGACTATCTCCCGAACCCGCTGGACATCGAGCCGCAGAAGGGCATCAGCCCGGATGACGAAAACGTCCACCTTGAGGCGACTCCGAATGACGCCGGAAATTTCGTCAGCCTCGCATTCAAGCTGTGGTCTGACAAGTTCGTGGGCAAGCTGGTGTTCTTCCGCGTGTATTCCGGCAAGATTTCCAAGGGTGACCAAATCTACAACCCGCGCACCCGCAAACGTGAGCGTGTGGGCCGTCTGATTCAGATTCAGGCCAACCAGCACACGGACATCGAAACCTGCTTTTCCGGTGACATCGCCGCCATCGTGGGGATCAAAGACGTGCGCACCGGCGACACGCTCTGCAATGAAGATCACGAAATCCTGCTCGAGCCTCCGACCTTCCCGGATCCGGTGATCAGCATGGCCATTGAGCCGCGCAGCAAGGCCGATCAGGAAAAGATGGCCATCGCTCTTCAGCGGCTCTCGGATGAAGACCCGACGCTCATCGTCCGCACGGACGAAGAAACCGGTCAGGTCATTCTCGCGGGCATGGGTGAACTGCACCTCGAAATTATCCGTGACCGTATTCTCCGCGAATTCAAAGTGGAGACCGACGCCGGCAAGCCGCAGATCGCTTACCGCGAGGCCATCACTCTCGCCGCCGGCGGGGAAGGCAAGCTGGTGAAGCAATCCGGTGGCCGCGGTCAATACGGACACGTTGTTCTCAAAGTCACGCCGAATGAGCGCGGCAAGGGCCACAGCACCGAGAACAAGGTCGTGGGCGGTAACATTCCCAAGGAATACATCAAGCCCTGCATGGACGGCATCAAAGAAGCCCTCCTGAACGGCATCATCGCCGGCTATCCGGTGGTGGATGTGCACGTCGATCTGCTCGACGGCTCCTACCACGAAGTGGACTCCAACGAAAACGCCTTCAAGATGGCGGCCATCTTTGCGATGAAGGACGCCTTCAAGAAAGCGAAGTGCCAGTTGCTGGAGCCGATCATGAAGGTGGAGTGCACCACGCCGGACGAATATCAGGGCGACATCATGGGCGACATCAACCGCCGCCGCGGACGCATCGGCAACATGGAGAGCAAACAAAACGCCTCCATCGTCAATGCCGACGTGCCCCTCGCGGAAATGTTCGGTTATTCCACCGCCATCCGCACGCTGTCCTCCGGACGCGCCAGCTACAGCATGACGCCGAGCCACTTCGAGCCCGTACCGAACAACATCGTCGAGACCATCGTCGAGCAGCGCGGCGGCCCCCGCCGCGGCGGTCAGTAAGACTTTCCATTTTTCACTCAGCCCATCTTTTTTATGCAAAACCAGCGTATCCGCATTCGCCTCCGCGCCTTTGATTTCCGCACTCTCGACAAGAGCGTGTTCGAGATCGTGGAAACCGCGAAGCGCACCGGTGCCCGTGTCGCGGGACCGATTCCTCTTCCGACCCGGATCGAGAAATTCTCGGTGAACCGTTCGGTGCATGCTGACAAGAAATCCGCGGATCAGTTCGAAATGCGGACGCACAAGCGCCTCCTCGACATCGTGGACCCGACCGCACGCACTGTGGATGAGCTCAAAAAGCTCAACCTCCCCGCCGGTGTCGACATTCAAATCAAGATCTGAGCCCTGACGGTATCCGGTCAATCAACCAACCTTTTACACGCACCCGATTATGAGCCTCGGACTCCTGGGAAGAAAGCTGGGCATGACCCACGTCTATGATGAAGCCACCGGCAAAGCCACGGCGGTGACCGTCATCGATGTCAGCGAAAATGAAATCATTCAGGTGAAGACCCCTGAGAAAGACGGCTACAGCGCCGTGCAGGTGGGGATTCAGGAAAAGAAGCCCTCCCGCGTCAACAAGGCGCAGACCGGGCACTTTGCCAAAACCGGCACCACGCCGAAGTACAACATTCGCGAATTCCGCATGGACGGAGAAGCCAGTGTGCCGGCTTCCGGAACGAAGCTCACGGCGGAGCAGTTCGCCAAGGGTCAGTGGGTGGACGTTATTGGCGTCACCAAAGGCCGCGGTTTTGCCGGCGTCGTGAAGCGCTACCGTTTTTCCGGCCAGCGTCAAACTCACGGTTCCATGATGCACCGCCGGACGGGTGCCATTGGATGCCGTTTGACTCCCGGTCGCGTTTGGAAAAATCAGCGCATGCCCGGACACATGGGCGTCGACAACCGCACGACCCAGAATCTCAAAGTGGTGGCCGCCCGCGCCGAGGACAATATCCTCTTTATCAGCGGCAGCGTCCCGGGCGCCAAGGGTGGCCTGGTGATCATCCGCCCCGCCAAGAAGAAACCCGCCCCCGCTGCCTCCTGAGCGCCGGCGATCAACGGAACTGACTAACCAGCTATCATTCAAATGGCATCCCAAGTTTTTACCCTCGAGGCCGCGAAGGCCGCGAATATCTCCGTTATCGAAAACGGACGCTACACCCAGGCCGTGCATGACGTCGTGACCGCCATCCGTGCGAACGGACGCAGCGGCACCGCCAAAACGAAGACCCGCGGTGAAGTCGCAGGTTCCAATAAAAAGCTTTATCGTCAAAAAGGCACCGGTAATGCCCGCGCCGGTGAGAAGCGCGCCCCAACCCGTTCAGGCGGCGGCACGGCTCACGGCCCGAAGATCCGGGACTACAGCAAGAAAGTTTCGAAGAAGACGAAGAAGCTGGCTTTCTCCAAGGCCCTCTCCGAGCGCATCAAAGCCGGCGATGTGGTCACGGTGAACTCCTTCTCCGTGGCTGATGGCAAGACTGCTTCCTTTGTGAAGCAACTCGGCTCCGCCGTCGAAGGGACCAAGGTTCTCGTCATTGCCGCGGCATTTGACGAGCTCACCTACCGCGCGGCACGCAATCACTCCAAAGCGCTGCTCATCACGGCTGATGAAGCCAACACCCTGCAGCTCCTGAACTACCGCAAGATCATCATCACTGCGGACGCCATGGAAACACTCGCCCGGAGGACCGCCTAATGAAAGACGTCTATCAAACCATCAAATCCATTCGTCTCAGTGAAAAGGCCGCGCTGGCCACTGAGAACAACAACGAATACGTCTTCGAAGTCGATACGAAGGCGAACAAGCACGAGATCGCTCTGGCCATTAAGACCATTTTTGGCAAGAAAGTCTCCGCCGTTCGCACCTGCAATTATGACGGGAAAGCCCGCCGTAAACGCACCGCCTCCGCCGGCCGCACCGCCTCCTGGAAGAAAGCTGTGGTGCGCCTCGCCCCCGGCGAAAAGATCGACCTCACCTAATTTTCCGGACATTCCCAACGCCGAACTGACATCACGTTATGGCTCTCAAAACCTTTTCCCCCATCACCCCCTCGAACCGCTACAAGGAGTGGCCTGACTATTCGGCTCTTTCCAAGAAGAAGCCGGAGAAGTCCCTCCTTTCCCCCATCCGGAAATCCGGCGGGCGGAACAATACCGGTGTCATCACCTGCCGTCACATCGGCGGTGGACACAAGCAGATGTACCGGATCATCGACTTCAAGCGTGTGAAGCGCGATCAGCCCGCCAAAGTGGTGGCGATCGAGTATGATCCGAACCGTACGGCCCGCATCGCTTTGATCGAATACAAAGACGGGACCAAGGCTTATATCCTCGCCCCCGCCGGTTTGGTGGCCGGTGCCACGGTGAACGCCGGTGAAAAGGCCGCGCCGGAACTCGGTAACGCTCTTCCTCTTTCTGCGATTCCGCTGGGAACCGCGATTCACAACGTCGAGCTCAAGCCCGGTCAGGGCGGCCGTGTGGCCCGCAGCGCCGGCCAGTCCGTGATGCTGAACAACCGGGAAGGCGACTACGCCCTTCTGAAGATGCCTTCGGGGGAAATCCGCAAGATTCACGTGAACTGCTATGCCACCATCGGCACCATCGGCAATTCCGAGCACATGAACGTGGTTTCCGGCAAGGCCGGTCGCACGCGCTGGAAGGGCATCCGCCCCACCGTCCGCGGCATGACCATGAACCCTGTCGACCACCCGAACGGTGGTGGTGAAGGCCGCTCCAAGTCCGGTGGCGGACGCCAGCACCTTCTCAGCCCGTGGGGTCACGCCAAGGGGCAGAAGACCCGCAAGAAGTATCATCAGACGGACCGCTTCATCGTGCAGCGCCGCAACGCGAAGAAGTCTATCTAATCAACCGTTACCGCACCTTTTCCTAACCAGATTACTCTATGGGCCGTTCCCTCAAAAAAGGACCTTTCGTCAATCAAAAGCTCCTCATCAAAATCGACAAGCTCAACGAGGCCGGACAGAAGCGTCCGATCAAGACGTGGGCACGGGCCTCCATGGTCACGCCGGATTTCGTGGGCCATACCTTTATGGTGCACAACGGCAAGGACTTCATCAGCGTGTATGTCACTGAAAACATGGTGGGTCACAAACTCGGTGAGTTTTCCCCCACCCGTGTGTTCAAGGGCCACGGCGCTCACACCGCGAAGGTAAGCAAGTAATCTCAACCGCCCGCCTCTGATGTCTCTGCGTACTTCCATCCTCCGGCTTCCGGCCCTCGCCCTTGTGGTGATGAGCCTGAGTGCGGTGGTGGCTCAGGACGCCGGGAAGCGGGGTGAAGAGCCGCTGCCTGACGCGCTGCTTCCTGAAGAGGAAATTACCCCGGCCCCCG
>DATAIE010000069.1:0-3453 GCA_036262875.1 Verrucomicrobiales bacterium | reverse complement strand
CCGCCGCGGGTATTTTTGTGATCGGGAAAGGCGATTTGCGACCGGGCAGGGCGAACGGGATCGCCATCCTGATGTGTCTCGGGAGTTCGCTGATCTATGGCGTTACTGATGTGCTTGTTGCTCACTGGGCTGGAAAATTCGGCGGCACCACGTTCCTCGGGGCGCTCCCGCAGTTTCTCGGAATCTATTCCCTGCTTTCCCTCGCGGGATCGAGGCGCGGCATCATGCAACTGGGTGCCGGTGCCCGCAGATGGGTGATTCCTGGAGGAATCCTCCTCGCCATTCAGGGAATGGGGATGGGGACCGCTCTCGCCTTCTTCGATGACCCGACAGGCGTGAACATTCTCTACAGCACCCGCGGATTGTGGGCGATCGTCCTCGTCTGGTGCGCCGGCTCGTGGTTTGCCAACCGGGAGCGGGACCGTGCCGGCCGGAGCACCATGGCGTGGCGGCTGGCGGGTACCCTGCTGATCACCTCCGGGGTCGTCATTGCGGTGGTAGCCCGCAGTGCGTGATGCATCGCCGCTCCGGCCCGCAGGCGTAAATATTTCACCGGACCGGCGACGCTCTATTCCGATGCCGTCCGCGAAAGAAAGGCTCCCGGTCCGGGCCGCGCCCCGCACCCGCGGATGTCCTTTCTTTTTGTCCGCAGGCGTAACATTCTTGAACGATTTGCCTGGCTGACTCCTCTAATTCCTGCACTATTCACCCCCTCCCTCCTCTCACTCTATGAAAATGACGCATTCTCTGACTCCGCGCCGCCGGGGCTTTACTCTTATGGAACTCCTTCTCGTGCTTGCCATCATCGGCCTGCTCATGGGCGGGGTCGCGGTGGGCTATCGCTCGATTATGGATAACGGTCGCGCTACCAAAGCGAAGGCTAACATCGGTACCATCCAGGCGCTCCTGATGCAATATTCCGTCAAGTTTAAGGGATATCCGTCCAGCACGGTCGGCCTGCGCGCTTTGATTACCCAGCGCATCACGGATGACGAGGGCCTGTTCACCGATCCCTGGGGCAACCCCGTGCAGTACAAGGTGCCCGGCACCCGCTCCGGTGACAAGTTTGACGTCTTTTCCACAGGGAAAGACGGCGTCGAGAGTGACGATGACATCGGAAACTGGGAGGAAACGGCCAAATAGCCGGCTTTCCCGTTTCTCTCACATTTCGCCTGCCTTCACCCGTCATGTCCCGCCGCGGCTTCACTCTCATGGAGATCATGATCGTCCTGGCGATCATCGCTCTCGTCTTCACGGGGTCGTATAAGGGCATTACGTCGATGAACGAGCAGGCGGAATTGAAGAAGCCGTTCGACGACCTGCGCTCCATGGCGAAGACGGCATGGCAGCGGGCCATGCAGGAGCAGCGGGCCTGGCAGATCCATTTTTACCCGGATCGCTTCATTCTGGAGCCGAAGCTGGCGGTGAACAAGGACGACCAGCAGATGTTCGCCGACTCGGACAGGCAAAAGGGCAGGGCCGCGGGAGTGAAGCCGGTGACACTGCCGCCGGACATGATTGTCGAAGTGCGTCGCTGGGGCCAGCCTCAATGGGTGCAGCTTAAGAATAAGATGGAGGCCGCATGGGTCTTCGAGCAGAGCGGCCTTTGCGAGCCCATCAGTGTTCGGTTTACCAATGACCGTGGCACGGTGGGCGCTCAGTTCGATCCGCTCACCGCCAGTGTGAAAGAGGAAATCGCAGACCGTGACGGAGCATGAAAAACCGTATTTGCTTATCAGGTCGCCGCGGGGGGATGGTCATCATGGAGGTGCTTTGTGCGCTCCTGATCTTCGGCATGGCGGTGGTGAGCCTCATGAAGGCGCTGAGCGTCTCGGCCCATACCGCCGTCATTGCCCAGCAGGAATTGCGCATGATCCTCCGGCTTCAGTCCACGCTCAACGAAACGAGCAAGTACCCGAAGATCGACGAACTCTACAACACGGAGCCGGTCAAGCAGACCGATCCCGATGATATGGGCGTGTGGACCAAAACGGAGATCATCAAACTCGAAAATATCCTCAATTCCGAGGGCCAGCCTTTGAATGACCTCTACCACATCGTGGTTTGGGGCTACTACGACGACTTCGGCCAGATCGGAGAAGTCAAAGCGGAGACCGTGCGCTACGCAAAGCTCTATAACACCACCACGGCGGGTGCCGCTGCCCCCCAGATTCCTCAGACACGATGAAAACGCTTCGTCCGTTTCCGGGTTCACGCAGCCTCCGCGCCTTCACTCTCATCGAGGTAGTGGTGGGGCTGGCGCTCATGGGAATGCTCGCCGGGGGCATTTTTTCCGTGCAGCGCGGCGCATTGACGGTGAGCACCGAGGTGGTCGAGCGGGAAACCCAGACTCTGCGGGTACACAGCTTTTGCGAACTCCTGCGGCGGAATTTCGAGCAGGCCCCCGGCAACGCCAAGGTAAATCTCCAGTTCTGGGGCGGCGCGGGCTCCGACCTCACAGAGGTTGCCTTTACGGATTTCCCTCTCGCCTTCAGTTGGCCGGGAGTGGCCGCCGGGGCAAAGACGGTCCTCTTCCGCACCGAGCGGTCCGTGGGACTGGGTTTGCAGGCCGCGATTCTTTACCTCGATACGGAACAGGCGAACGCGTGGACCAAGGGCCAGTTTGACGAAAGCAAGATCATCGGACGACTGACGCTGATGGACGGCATTGCCTCCCTCGGCTGGCGGTTTTTCAACGAAACCACCCAGGAATGGGAAACGGAGTGGCCGTTGACCAATACCCGCCGGCCAAGTTTCGTGGAAATGTCCCTCCAGTTCATGGACGGGCAGGATCCGGTGCGCCTTGTGTTCTGGATTCCCACCATGGCGAATCCGCAGCAGTTCACCTCTGGTTTTGCGGGAACCCAGCCCGGGGCTGGCGTTCCGGGTGCCGGTGGCCCCGGAATTCCGGGAGGACCCGGGGGGCCGGGCGGACCGGGAGGAGGTGGTCGCCCAGGAATGGAGCGCCCCGGAGGCGGAGACCGCCCCGGCAACGGTCGTTTTAATGGTCCAGGCGGCGGTGGTCGCCCCGGCGGTGGAGGTGGCGGTCGCCCGGGGGGCGGTGGAGGAGGGCGTCCGGGAGGAGGGGGGCGCGGAAGGTAACCGTCGTCCTCTCTGAAACCAGGTCCAGTTCACTCATTTTATCCCTCTTCCTTCACGTCCCCAGCCGTCCCTCTTTCGATGACCCTTCTCCCCTTAAGCATTGCCCGCCGCCGCTCTTATGAGCAGGGGTCGGCTCTTATTTTGGTGTTTTGGCTTCTCGCCATGCTGGGGATGGTCATTGTGAGTATGCACGCCATCGTTCAGCATGATGTCGAGCTTACGATTTCCCAGACGCAGTCCTTCCGGGCCCGGCAAATCGCCGAGATGGGCATCAACTTCGCGATGAACCCGGCCGTCAAAAAATTCGACCGGGCGATCCTTGAGCAGAGCGGCCCTGGCGCCATCATTCCC
>DATAIE010000068.1:0-4581 GCA_036262875.1 Verrucomicrobiales bacterium | reverse complement strand
CGCTGACGATGGTCTGAATGTGCCAGCCCAGAAGCCAGACACTAACACCTGCGGCGGCGGCCATGCCGGCAGCCAGAGGCACCCACTGCCGCGCCGCGAAACGATGCCGTTCACCGCTCATCCCGCCGGACATACTTCCATCCAGAATACGGTCGGCGACATAAACACACCAGACGGCGCAGCCGAGGACGACGTACTCCGCCGGAACGAGACGGGCTCCGACGGCGTTGGCGAACAGCGGCAGCCACACCAGAGCCGCAGCGACGGCATCCAGTCCGAGCACATTCACCCACACCCACCACGGGCGGTGCAGCGGTTTCTCGGGATGATCGTCTGACATAAAAGATTCAGTCTCGGCATTCCTCAAGTGATTGCAATCCTGCCGGCACCATGCTGCGGCAAAAAAAGGGGCGGCATCCGCAGACGCCGCCCCTCAGGATAGACTGACGGTTCGTCTGTTTTTCAGGCTGCCGCCTCTTCGGCTCCCCCTTCCACGACCAGCACCCGCAGGGGGACGGACGCGTAGTTTTCGTCGTTGAACAGCACCTCGAAGGAGTACTGCCCGCCGGCCTCGAAACGCAACGGCTGGAAATTGAGGATCATATTCCGCGTGATGAAGTCCGAACCCTCCGGCATCCGGATGTCCACGTTGGCTTCAAGAGCCTGCATCATGTCTTTGCCGTCGGCATTGATCATGCGGATCGTCATCTTATGAGCGCCCTCATCTGCGGCACGGAAGCACACGCGAATCGCCAGGGCGCACTGCGGATGAACGATCGGCACTGCGCGTGAGCCGATGGTGTCAAAAGTTCCGAGGACGCACAGCTTGCTGTTATAGTCCATCGCCGAATCACAGAGAGTTGCTACCTGAATTTCCATATAGGGCCGCGGATGATAAGGACTGCCCGGTGAATGCAAGGGAAGTTTCCACCAAATCGAAACCGGTGCCGCCAACCTCGGAGGAACCGATTGTGCATACGGTTACAATTGGGTTTTGACAAGATGGATTGCCGGGTTCTACTCGCGCGCCTTTGGTTGCCGGTCTCCTGCCGGCCGCCGCCCCCTTGTCCCCATACGATCTCCCGCCATGTCAGACCTTCTCGAACCGGACGAAATCAAGAGTAAGCTCAAGAAGATCCCTGAATGGGACCTCGAAGGCAAGCGGCTGCTCCGCACGCTGGAGTTCGATGGCTTTGAAGAGGCCGTCGACTTTGTGAACGAAGTAGCGGAGATCGCGGAAAAATACGGTCACCACCCGGATATCGATATCCGCTACAATAAAGTCATTCTCTCACTCACCACGCACAGTGCCGGAGGGTTGACCGAAGATGATTTTGCGGTGGCCGCGGTGATCGACAACGCCGCGGATTGAGGACGCCCCCTGGCCGGTTATTTTCCGGTTACGATGCGCATCTGGGTGCAGAGCGTGTAGGGAATGCTGTCGATCTCATATCCGGTGTCGGCAAAAAAGGCCGTGCAGCCGGTGGCCGGTTTATCCACGGAGATCTCCGTGCTGCCATCCTTCACCGGGACTTCGCGGGAGGTCCATTGCGCGGTGCGGAAGTCAGTCCCTTCATGGTTTGCCTGCCAAAGTTGAATCTTGAGCGGAGCAGGGGAGGCGGTAACGGTGAGCCGCAGCTTGCCGTCCGCAGCGTCGTCATGCTTCCACGAAACGGCGGGAAGGGGTTTTCCCGTGATCTGGTGACGGGTGAAAGCGGCAACCGTTCCAAGGGCGCGCAGGGCACCGAGTTTATTGCCGGCAGGGGTAAGATTGTGTCCGGCGTTCGGGGTATAGGAAATCCATTTTTGGGGCGGCAGTCCGTCCCAGTACAGATTGAGAGAATCCGTGCTCCAGTAGGGATCGTTGGTGCCGAGCACCACCAGCTTTGGCATCGTGTATTTAGCCTTGTAGGTATAAGGGTCCACCCACGACCACATCTGTTTTTCCTCCTTTGTGTCCTTCATCGGCACCAGGCCGCGCTCCGTGTAGTCGCGAATACTGTCGCTGAGTTTGCCGTACATCTTCAACTGGTGAGGCAACTGCTCCTGCATATTCAGGGTATCGATCACCATGGGCGCGATGGCGCAGACGCGCGGGTCTGAAGCCGCCGTCAGCCATGTGGTCCAGCCTCGTTTGGAGGCACCGCTGACGATGAAGCCGGTAGCGTCCTCCTTCCACTCTTTCTTCAATACATCCTGGATGGCGTCCATGGCTTTCACCAGACTCTTGGCCATGGGAAAGAGCAGGGGCCAGGCGTCGTCCTTCGTCGCCAGGTAGCGCACGAAGGTCTCCGCGATGAGCGCATCCTCTTTCTTTCCGTCGAAGAGCGGCTGATTCGGGATGCCCAGCAAAATGGCGCACGGCGCCTTGATTTGCGCAGCGAGGGTGGTGCCATAGACAAAATCCTTTTCCCGGGCCTTGCCTCCGCTGTTCAGCAGGAAAACCTTTCCGGCGAACGGGGTATCCACCGGGTGAAAAATAACGAGATCATGCTCCCATTTGATGCCCTCCCATTCCTGGGAGATCAGCTTGAGCACCCTGACTTCACAGCCGCCCTGTGCCGTGCGTGAAGTTTCCGTCCATGAACAGGCCGGCTCGGGCCGGGCAATGTAACTTTTGAGATCCGCCCGCGCCGCGAGAGGCGCAGAGGCGAGTAGAACCATGGCAGGGAAGAGAGCACGCATAAAGGGAATGAGATGAAAACCCGCCGATTTTAACCGCTCTCCCTCCTTTGTCCAAAGCGCGATGACGCTTTTGTGCGCCGCCTGGTTCCTTCTTACCGTTATTCCACCAGCGATTTCAGATCCTCTTCTGTGGCCTCCTTTTCACCGCCCGCGAGGAGCATCAGTTTCCCGTCCTGGACCCAGGCGCGGGTTTGCCATCCGTTCACCGGGACGCAAACGGCTTTGGCAGGGAAGGCATCGAGGATGGAGGCATCCACCGTAAAGAGATGCACGATGCCGTTTTTGCCGGCTTTGAAACAAATCAGCGTTACCTCTTTGCCGCGCCATTCGAAAATCTCGCAGCCCACTGTGCCGTCTGTGCAGTCACAGAGGTGCATTGGCACCGGCACCGTTTTGGCGGCGGAGTGATCGGCAAGGTGGGCCTTCACTTCATCGATGGTGGGAAGCAGTGCGAGCTTTGGACCCTCGTTGAGCTTTTTCGTGGTATCGATCCGGAAATCCGTTAGAGCCGAGGCGATCAGCGGTGGATTTCCAGGCCTGGACCCGGGCAGATATTTGATTCCGACAGGAATGGCGACGGCCACCGCGGCGGCGGCGGCGAGCCACTGCGGACGCTGCCACCATGGCTTTACCCGCGGGGTAAGTTTGGCGCCCGCGAGGATCTTCCGTCGCAGGTCCAGGGGAGTCTCGATGCAGCGCAGGCGTTCGCCGATGACGGCATCCAGCCGTTCCTCCTGCCGCAGAGCCTCCATGGCGGCGGTGTCCGTGCCCAGCAGGGCCAGGGCCTCCTGGATGGCGGCGTCGTGATCATCCCGCCCGCAGGGACGGCGGCATTGGACGATGAGTTTTGCTTCTTCGGGATTCATGGTCAGGCCTCCTTTCTGAGGCTGTGGGTCATTTTGATGACCCGGTTGTCTTTAGGTTTAGAGGCGTGTTCCTCGAGCCGCGCGCGGAGCAGCGCTTTGCCGCGCCAGAGGCGGGACATTACGGTGCCGGGCGGCACATCGAGGATTTCCGCGATTTCATGATAGGAGTGATCTTCGAGGTAAAACAGCACCAGCGGCGTGCGGAAGACCTCATCGATCTGCGAGAGCGCAGCCATGACATCCGTGCCCTCCATGTGGCGCACCGCATCGGACTCCACGGAAGGGAGCTGCGACTCCACATCACTGAGCTCCTCATGCGGAAACCGCGTGACGTGCCGCTGCCGGTTGAGGAACAGCCGGTAGAGGGTGGTGTAGAGCCACGATTTCGCCTTCGAAGTGTCGCGAAGCTGCGAGCCCTTTTCCGCCCACCGCAAAAACGTCTCCTGCGTGAGGTCGGACGCATCCGCCTCATTACGCGCCAGACTTAACGCGAACTGATAAAGTCCGCGGTAGTGCGTATCGACGAGTTGAGGAAAATCCATGTCCGCTGTGAGAGTCCCGGCCACTCTGCTTTATTCCCGTGGAATTTACCAGGTTTTCCGCATCCCGGGGGATGGGACCCGGGGACGCCGGACGGCTTTCCATGCGGCTCGCCGCAGACCGCCGGCATTAATCACGTTCCGGAGAAAACAATGGCTTGCATCCAGGTGCGTACCCTCCTAGGAGAGCGCCGCTCGCAGTGCGAGACGGGACGTAGCTCAGCCTGGTAGAGCGCCTGCTTTGGGAGCAGGAAGTCGTCAGTTCGAATCTGGCCGTCCCGACTATGTTCTATAAGGGTTGTGGCGTTTTCTATGTTAGGAAACGGTAGCCGGCTTGGACACTTTTGAAGATGGCGGCCCCCTTGCTTTGCCTTGACACCTCAGGGACGGATAGGGCCACGCCCACCGGAATTCTGCTTCGGCGCGCGAACTCCAGCTACCTGCCAGAGCATGACCGCTGACGACTTTGCATCCCGCATCCGCGCCGAAAG
>DATAIE010000067.1:0-1755 GCA_036262875.1 Verrucomicrobiales bacterium | reverse complement strand
CAGCCGGCACCGCCACCCTGGGCGGGAACCTGATCGAGAACTGGGGAGCGCCCGTAACGGAGCGGGGCGTGGTTCTCTCCCCGGTGACGGTGAATGCCAAGCCTTTCCTGGATGGGGCCGGTGTCATCAAGCTCACCGCGACCGGAACAGGAACCGGCAGCTTTACCGCGAATGCCGCGGGTCTCGCTGCGGGCACCACTTACGCCTTCAAAGCTTTCGCCACTCACGTGGGCGGCACCGGTTACAGTGAGGCCCGCGTCTTCACCACAGCGGGAGGTGCTGTCCCGGATATCGTCGTGACAACGGATGCCGACGAAAACGATTCGCCGGCCGGTTCGGCTGTGTCATTGCGGGAAGCGGTGCGTGATGCCGCTCCGGGTGCCAAAATCGGTTTTGCGCCGGAACTCGACGGGCACGTTTTCCTTCTGGCGAAGGGTGAGATCGCCATCACGGGAACGATCACCGTCGATGCTTCGCGTTTGATCAACGGAATCGTGATCGACGCGGCAAAACGCAGCCGTCATTTCAAAGTGGCCGCGGGTGCTTCTCTGGCGTTGAATAAGCTCACGCTTCAGAGCGGCATGCCGGCTCCGGTGTCCGGCACCGCTCAGCCTGGAGGCGCTATTTTGAGCCTCGGAGCGCTCACCCTGACCGATTGCGTCCTGAACAGCAACCAGGCCGGTTCCGGCTCGAATGGACAGGATGGTGCCTACTCCACATCATATCCCACGTCAGGCGGACCCGGCACGCCCGGCGCGGCGGGAGGTGCCATCTCCACCACAGCGAATCTGACGGCGGTGCGGTGCCGGTTTCTTTCCAATCAGGCGGGACACGGAGGCTCGGGGGGGCAGGGGGGCAGTACCTCCAATCCCGGAGCGTCCACTGGCGCTTGCGGGGGCACGGGTGCGAGTGCGGGCAGCGGAGGCGCGATCTCTTCCGCGGGGACGCTGGCTTTGACGGACTGCCTTTTTGAATCGAACAAAGCGGGTGCCGGCGGCTCCGGCGGCAGCGTAGGCTATGGCGGCAATTTCAGCGGCGGAGGCCAAAGTGCGTGCGGTGATTTTAATGCCGGGGCCGCGGGTAATTCCGGGAACGGCGGGGCTGTTTCTCACGAAGGTCCGTTCACTGCCACGGGTTGCACGTTCTCGCAAAACGTCTGCTACGGTGGAGGCTTTGGCGGAAACCGGACCCTGAATGGCGGCGTCTATGGACAGGGGGGCAGTGCTGGTTCCGGCGGGGCAATTTTTACCGGCGGTGGAGACGCGCTCTTCGTGAATTGCACCGTTAGCGGCAATCTCGTCCAGGATGGCTACATCTATGGTGGCAGCGGAGGAGGCCTTTATTTCAAGGGCACCGGTGCCTCGCTCCGGCTCGTGCATTGCACTGTCACCGGCAACAAAGGCGACGTGTGGCGCATCGGTGTGTCCGGCTGGGGCCTCGGCTCCGGCGGTGGTGTCAGCAGTGAAGGGCCGGCGCAATTCGATAACTGCCTCATCGCCGGAAATGTGATGGCTCGCGGCCCTTATCCTCCTGCGATGCTTGAAGAAAACACCGGCGGCTCCGGCGTGCGGACATTCACTCCCGCCACGCCGTTTCCGAATGCCCCCTCCACCGTGGTGGACCCGTTGCTGACTGTGCTGTCGGTGAGTGGCGGAGCGCTCTCCGGCCATACGCCAAAGCCCGGTTCTCCGGCGCTCAATGCAGGCACCGTGATCGCCGGCGCACCGGGGGTGGATCAGCGTGGTCTGCCCCGTC
>DATAIE010000066.1:0-4416 GCA_036262875.1 Verrucomicrobiales bacterium | reverse complement strand
GGGTGTGCCGGAGGCGCTCACGATTCCGGTCGTCATCGACCCGGTGCAGTACGAATCCATTTTGAAGGACCTCTATGCGCGGATCGGGTATAAACCGCTTGAGGACTCCAACCCTGTCGAACACATCACGCCGCCCCCGGTTGGCGATGTGAAGGCGGTTTTGAAGTGGTTCATCGAGAATTATCCCCACGTGGGAGACGAAAAGGAAAAGATGCTTCGTCTTTACGAGGAGAACGAAAAGAAGCCTCTCACCAATCTGGACGACCTCAAGTTTCTGCCGCGTCACTACGGGGTGGCTATCATGCGGATCGCCACCGGCATGCACGCCTACAATCCGGAGGAGGCTCCGGGTCAGACCATGTTTCCGGACGCACTGCTCGACAAGCACTGTGTGTTCCCGCTCTACTGCGGCCGGCAGCATGTGTATCTCATGTCGGCCGTGGCCTCCAACTACGCGTTTGAAGACGAGTGGCTCTCCGGCGGCAATGATCCGGTCAAAATCGTCGCGGTGCTGTGTGATCCCGCCGCCGTTCGGGCTGCGATAGCCCGCAACCGGAGCAAGAGCGCCCGGGACAACAGCGGTGGCATGACGGTAGGGGAGTTGTCCTATTCGGATACGCAGCAGGTGATTGAAATCGATCCCGTCGATGTGGGGCGGATCAATCCCGCCAATCCGAACAACACGGCGGAGCAGCTCGTGCAGTGGGCCATTTTCCGGGCTCTCACGATGCGGGCGTCCGACCTTCACATTGAGAAGTTTTACAACACGGCCCGGTTCCGCGCCCGGATCGACGGTGAGCTGGTGGTGATCCACAGTTGTTCGGAGGAAAGCCTGCCGCGCTACATCGCCATGATCAAGAACTGGTCGAATATGGGCCAGGAGCGGCAAAGCTGTCAGGACGGACGCTTTGCCATGCGTATCGGCCAGCGCCGGGTGGACGTTCGGGTCGCGGCCGTGCCGCACCGGAAGGAGTTTCAGAAGATCATCATGCGTTTCCTGGACAAACAGGACGGGATCCGGAAACTCAGCGATCTCAATCTCGGTCCGCGCCAGATGAGCATCATCAAGAATGTGATGGGCCGCGACCAGGGCCTCGTGCTCGTCACGGGACCGACCGGATCCGGTAAGACGACCACGCTCTACGCCTTCCTGAATTCGATCAACGACGACAACATCAACATTCAGACGATTGAAGACCCGATCGAATACGAGATCGAGGGCATCAATCAGACGCAGACCGACCCTTTCCACGAATTGACGTTTGCCAACGGTCTCCGCGCCCTCCTGCGGGCGGACCCTGATGTCATTCTGATCGGTGAATCACGGGACGGTGAGACAGCCGGCGCGGCCATCAACGCGGCGCTTACGGGACACCTTGTGCTCACCACGCTGCACGCGAACGACAGTCTGCGCGCCGTCAGCCGCCTCATCTCGATGGGCCTGCCGCCGTATCTCCTTGCCGACGCGCTCGCCATGAGCCAGGCCCAGCGGCTTGTGCGCCGTCTTTGCCCCTACTGCAAGCACCCGATGCCCGCCAATCAGGAGGTCCAGGATTTCCTCTACTATCAGGGGGCCATTACGGAGCCTCTGCGTGACCCGATCTATCAGAAGGTGGGGTGTGAAGAGTGTAACGGCACCGGCTACTCCGGGCGGATCGCGCTCATGGAAATTGCGCTCATCAACAATGAACTGTCGGGCCTGATTGCCACGGGGGCCCCCGTGAACGAACTCCGCCGGGTTGCCACGGCTGACGGATACAAATCCCTCTATCAGGAGGGACTCATCCAGGTCATCGGCGGCAATACGACGTTCGACGAGATCAACTGCCTGAGCTACACCGCGATGGGATAGCCCTCCTGCGGGAGGTGCTTTCCCCGGCTGGTGGAGCCGGCCTCTTGCCGGACTGTCACTTCATCATGTCAAAGCGCTTCTGCAGGACCTGCTTTGCGGTCATGCCGTTCATCTTTGACTGAGTCGATTCGATCCATTTGTACTCCAGCGTATTCTTGGTCGGGCGGTCCACATCGTAGAAGACTCCGAACTTCCCGGGGTACTGGAGGCCCGCCAGTTTGTAGGCGGCGGCTTCATCCGTCACATCGTGACGCATTTCGTCTTCAGGAGTGTTGTCGTACTTCTTCTCCTGGAGGGTATCAAAGACGCCGCCCTTGCGCGGGTTGCCATCATCGAAGGCACCGGCGTAAAACATGATGCATTCGCTCAGCGTTTCCACCACGCTGAATCCCTGGTGCTTGATGGCGCGCTCGTACATCTCGCACATGTGGTTCACCTGGTTGGCGTGCGTGCGGGCGATGAAAGTCGCACCGGCAGCGACCAGTTGCTTCATTGGATTGACCGGCTGGTCGATGGCTCCCGCCGGGTCGGTCTTTGACTTGTAGCCCAGCGGGCTCGTCGGACTCGTTTGTTTCTTCGTCAGGCCATAGACGAAATTGTCCATGATGACGTAGGTGATGTTTACATTCTTCCGGGCCGCATGGTTGAGGTGATTGCCGCCGATGGAAAACCCGTCGCCGTCACCGCCGAAGACAAACACGTGACAGTCGGGCCGCGCCAGGCTCACCGCTGTCGCCAGCGGCAGCGCGCGACCGTGAATGTAGTGCAGCCCGTGCCCATTCACAAAGTAGGGAAAGCGCGACGAGCATCCGATGCCGGCAATGGTCACGATCTTCTCATGCGGAATCTGGAGTCGTTCGAGCACTTTGTAGAACGATGCCAGCACCGCAAAATCCCCGCATCCTGGGCACCAGGTGGGATGGTCGGCGGTGAGTGCTTTTTTGGTCAGCTTGTCGGAAGCGGGGGAGGGGGCTGAAGTGCTCATATTCGTGAGTTTTTCAATCTTGGTTGCTGGTAGTCAGTTTGGAAAGAACATGGCGCTGCCAAAGTCCGCTGAGATCTTTGGCCTCAACGAAGCGGGAGACCTCTGCAGCGCGGATGCGTTCGCCAGTGGCAAGAATGCCATGGATGTCCCGAAGGTGCTTTTCGGAGCCGCCCTCGCGATAGAATTCGAGTTTGCTCAGAATAGTGTACTCCGGCGGGGTGAACCAGACATCGATTCCTTCCACTTGAGCTGGGACCGCGTGGTCGAAAGCCCATGCCTGGAATGGATCGCCGGCGAAAAGATAAATATCAGCCTTAGTATTGGTATGATGGTGGAGAATATTGAGATGGCCCCGCTGCCGCCGCGCAATTTCCGCTTCAATGACTTCCGGAGGTGGCACGTAGAAATCCTCCCCGGGAAAAACGGACACCAAATGTCGTGCCTGATCCCGGCGCAAATTCAACACGATATCCACATCCGAAGTGAGGCGCGTTTCGCCGTAGAACATGGAACTGACACTCCCGGTGATCATATAGCGAAACCCTGCTTTGTTCAACGGTGGGATATAGATAGAGAGCAGCTCATTCATGCCGATGCACAACTCAGAAGAATGATGCGGGAAGCTTCGTCCCGCAACTTCTCGTCAGACCAGTCCGGATGGCGGCGTCGCAGACCGGCAGCTTTTACTGATAGAGCGGTCCGGTAAAGCATGCCCGCAACCTCGAGTTTTTGCTGTCCCGTCAGTCGGCGCAATCCAGCAACATACTCCGGTGTGTAATCCGGTTCAATGCATTGCCAGTCGAGTGAGGGCATTTGATTTAAAGCGGTCGTTTGCTTTTAGGAACAGGCAGAACTCCACAATAAGCCGGCGTTACCCCGGTTTCACCACTTTTTCCACCCCTGCGATGATCTCCCTCACCTGGAAGCTCAGGCCATCGGTTTTAGTGACGGACTGGATCTTCGGATCGCAGAAACGGGAGCGGAGCAGGGTGGCGAGCTGGCCGTATCCGTAGAGGCCCTGGTCGTTGATTTCGGCTACGACGACATGCTGATAGCCGGCGAAGATTTTCTCCAGACCGTTCGGCATGGGGTGGACGTGGCGCATCACGAGGCAGCCTACTTTGCGGCCCTGGCCGCGGAGACGGTCTGCGGCTTCCTTGATCGGACCGTAGCTGCTTCCCCAGCCGATGAGCAGAATCTCGCCTTCGGTGTCCCCGTGGACTTCGGGGAGCGGAAGCTCGGCGGCGAGCCGCTTCAGCTTTTCGCGGCGCCGCGCCGTCATTTGCGTGTGCAGTTTGGGGCTGCCGGTGGGATGGCCCCATTCGTCGTGCTCCAAGCCTGACATTACCGGGTATTTTCCTCCGAGCATTTTTGTGCCAGGAGGGGCATGATTCACTTCGCCGTCGATGGGAAACGGTTTCCACGATTCGTCGCGCGGTGTCTGATCCAGCACGGGATCGGTCATCCATTCGTCCAGGTTTGGCTCACTGAAGGCCTCGATGCGGCTGGAGAGAGCCTGGTCGCTGAGAATGATGACAGGGGTCGAGTATTTCTTCGCGATGCGCACCGCTTCGATGGC
>DATAIE010000065.1:0-4726 GCA_036262875.1 Verrucomicrobiales bacterium | reverse complement strand
GGGAGATGCGGACCTGGCTCCTCTCCAGGCCCTGCCCACAGTGCAGACGGTGAGTCTCCGCTTTACCGAATTGACAGGCACCGGACTGGCGCACCTCCAGAATCTGCCGGCGCTGACGTCTCTCTATCTCCCGGGCGCGCCGGTCGATGACGGTGGACTGAAGCAGATCGGGAAAATGCCGGCGCTGGTGAACCTGTATCTGCAGAAAACAAAAATCACCGATGCCGGCCTGGAACAATTGAAGGCGATGGCCGCCCTGCGGATTTTATATCTCGATGAGAACAAACTGACGGACAAAGGAGTGGCACACCTCAAGGGATTGACCCTGGTGGGATTATATTTGCGCGGGACTGCGGTGACCGACGCGTGTCTTGACCACATCAAAGGAATGACCCATCTCGTTTTTCTGGACCTCAGAGACACGCAAGTAACTGAGGCTGGAGTAAAAAAACTTCGCGGTATACTGCCAAAATGTGACATCCAGTACGGTGCGGTCAAACCGCGCTGACTTTCGGCTCAAACCCGAAGCCTAAAAAGCTTCCCGGGGCTTGGCGCTTTTGAGCCAGTCTTTTCCCTGTTTGATCGCTTCTGTTTTTTCCCCGGATTTGCCGGCGCCTGCGAGAGCAGCCTCAAACAGGGAAGCAATCCGCTGCTGGCGTTCGAGGGGCAATTTCTTCAGTGCGTCCAAGCGGGTGCCTGCGAGTGTCAGCAGCGCGTCGGCGGGAGACTCATCGATGGCGGCACGCATGAAGCCGGTTCCGAACGTTTGAGGTTCAGCGGCGAACGCCGCCCGCAGTTGCTCCACGTTGCCCGAAGTGGTCATGGAATCGATCATGTCGGTGACGATCAGCATGCCGTAGCGGCCGGTAATCATGGGGAGATTGAATTCGCCAGGCTCCGCGAACGCCGGCGTTCCGCGGAATGCCTGCATGACCGTATCCGGAGGTCTGCGGTAAAATGTTACGGACGCGATCATTCCAGGTCCGTTTGGACGGGAGTCCTCAATCCGCTGTCCGGTGTGAACGGAAAACTCTGATTCCAGAGCACTCAGCATCAGCAGAGAGAGTTCCGGTTCACCGGCCAGTGTGCCTGCGAGCCTCAGCCATGTGTAGACGGGTCCGGCGGGCGTGCCTGTTTGCGTTTTGGCGGGAACATACTCGCGTGCAAAGAAGGCGGCCCGGTCCTTTGAAGGACCAAGGTAGCACTCCGTCGCTTTCGCGAAAAACGTTTCCGCCGCCTTGTATCCCTGAGACCGCCTGAGGTGCAGGCAATAGTTCGAGAGAACGAACTCAGCCGCCCGTCCCGATTGGGTGCCATCCCTGACGGCTCCCAGCACCTGGGTATCGAGGTCTGCACTCAATTTCCGTTCTCCCATGATGACGACGATGCGTTCCAGCATCGCATTTCCCTCCCGCGGGAATTCGCTGGCGGTCTTCGCTGCTTCGGCGAATTCCGCCGGAGGGCAGAAGTGCAGCCTCGCCACGGTTTCCATGAGCGCGGCGTCCGTTGCTGACCCGGCTTTTTTGAGCCGGTGGACGATGTCCTGAGCCATCTCCGGCTTTTTTTCAAGAATGGCGCTTTGGAGAATCCATTCTCCGGCGGACAGGTTCTGCGGGAAAGCTGTATTGCTCGCGGGCAGCCAGTAATATCGTGCTTCCGTCATGGGCTTCCCGCTTTTCTTCAGAGCCTCCCGGCGTTCGAGAATTTCCCGCACCATCCTGTCAGGGACGCTGCGATCAGCCTTCGGTTCGAAGCTGAGTCTTTTTGAAATGTAACTGGTGAAAGCGCTGAGAGCCGAACGTTCGTTTTTCATCAGCAGCACATCGACTTTCTGTGAGGCATCGTACCAACGCTGCCGAATCCGCCTTTCCTCTTCACTCTGGTTCGTGTCTGCCCCGGCGGGATTTGCGACCTTCCGTGTCTCATTGCTCGAATCGCTAACGGACAGTGTGGAAACCCAAAGCGAAGCCCAGCGTAAATCCGCGCTCCGGAGTGACTCCGGATCAAGGGCCTCCAGCCACTCTCCGAGGCCTTCAAGCGCCGAAGTGCGGGCGTCGATGCTGGTCAGCAGGCGATCCATTCTGGCGAGAGTGGCCGCCGCTTGAGGCAGCATGGCGGGATCGGCTCCCTTGAGAATGCTGCCGGTGCTTTTGGGATCGTTTTGCAGGGCAGCCCTCAGCAGGAGCGAAAACACTCCGGCATTCTTCGGTTTTGCCGCCAGGGCCCTGCGGTACCAGTCCACGGCCTCCTGCGCTCCGCGGAGAATTTCCAGCGCGGCGCCCCGCAATGCGAGGGCACCCGCGTCAGTGGTTTCCCCCGGATCGGATGCCTTTAAAAGTTCGTCCGTGAGATTCAGACGGATGACCCCGTCCTTGAATTTTGTCATTTCCGTGGAGGTGACAGCGCCCTTGTCCACAATCCATGTTTGCGACCAGTCCCTGAGTTCTTTGACCAGCAGCCGCATGGCCTCCGGCTTGCGGCCGGCTGCCAGCAGTGCTTCCGCCCGGCCTTTGTTATTCTGCACCGTGCGCGTCCGTGCGGTGGTCCTGGGGTTTTGTGAGGCGGGATAACGCGCCGCTTCCTCTTTCATGCCGAGTTCCTCCAGGGCCGCCGCCAGAGACTTCCGTTCGAGGACACTGAGGTTTGCCTTTTGCATGCGCCTCGCTGCCTCCTGGCCGGCTTCCACCACCGCGGGACGTTCGTCCCCGTTGCTTTTTCCGGCCCTGACGGACTCCAGTGCCCGGAATGTCAGGTATCCGTCGACACGCAATTGATCCACCGGAGCGAGGGGTTGGGGAACCCGCTTGAGGACCTCCATGACCTCTCCGCTCCTGCCTTCCTCCTCCAGCCAGCCGGCCAAAAGCAGTGCTCCCGTGAATGAGAGCTTCCCGGCTGATTTCAGCGCCGCCATGTGGGTGGCGGTCATTTCTTTGTCCCCCGTTGTCCATGCGAGCAGCACCCGCAGCACCGGGTCTTTGACCGGCGGGAGCAGGGCCCGGATTTCGTCAGGAGAAGGCCGGACACGTTTGACCGTGTAGCGGGAAACGGAACCTGAAGAGGTAAGGTAATCAGGCCCGGCGACCACACTGGATGCCACCGCCTGCGGGAGGTCCGTTCCGACCGACGGAAATTTCACGCCTGCGATCAGGTTCCGCGAGGCAGAGGTGCGCACCACCGGTGACGGCTGAGAGGTGTTTCCGCGTGCCATTTCGATTTCCAGCAGTTCCACCAGTTTCGCGTAGTCCTTTTTCTCGACGTAGCGCGTCTGAATCGCGGGAAACAGCGTCGAGCGCAGCGGATCGTTGGGCTCCGTCGACCGGTAGAGAACCGTCATTTGCGGATAAAGCAGTGCCTCAAGGCGCGGGTTCAATCGCAGCGTTTGCATTTCCCCTGATGAAGTCTGGGCCGATCCGGCGAGCAGTGAAATCACAGCCAGTCTCGATGACGGGTCCGATTCGATCCGTGCCAGTGCTTCCCGGACTGCATCGAAACACAGATCAGCAAACGCATGATTCTCTCTCGAAGCGAGAGTCATGATAAGCATTCCTGCCAGGTCCGGCCGTGATGTACGCAGCTTCCCGGCAAGCTCGACGATCACCGGCGGATCGCCCTGCCTTGATTGAATGATGGAGGCTGCCAGGAGGACCTGCAGCACGGGCCGCCCGGGATTTTGCTGATAGAGTTCAGTCGTTTTGACGATGCCGAGGGTCGTGGCATTTCCTGTTTCCAGCAGGAGATCGGCATTGGGTACGCCTGCAGCCAGCAAATCGGCGATGATCGCGCTGCGGGTTTCCCCGTTGTCGAGAGACAGCGCATTGAGATGCGGCAGCGCAAGAAAGGTCACTTCTTCAATCGAGCCCGGGAGGGGAACTGCGGTGGATCCTGCGGCGGAACGGACTGTGGAGAACAATCCGCCGCGAATCCTTTTGTATTTGTAAGCCTGGAGGAAAAGGGGGGCGGCCTGCCGGAAAACATCGAGTTCCGGGGACAATCGTATGACTGCCTCCCGGGTCTGCAGGGTGAGGGCGATTGCCGGGGTGGAGATTCGCAGCGCGGTGAGATTTGCAGGGGTGGAGGATGTAGCGGGAGGAGGGCCATGGGGGCGTACCGGGCCGCCTGGGAGTTCGTCCTTCATGGCCGTCAGTCGCCGAAAGGCGGCCAGTGCTCCGGCGGAATCACCGCTTTCCTCCAGAGAGACGGCGAGAAGATAGGCAAGGCGATAGTCGGCAGGGAACTTCACCACGACGGAAGCGAGGAACTGCGCGCATTCCGTCCACGACCGGGCGGATGCCAGGGAGGCCGCCATCGATTCGGCCCGGCGGGCGTCCAATTTCCCGGACTCCATGAGCGAGGCCATCAGTTGCAGCCCCTCCTGTTCGCGCCCTGCGTTGAAGAGCATTGCGGCGAGTTTGGCGCTCACGGCACCGCTGGCATCGCCGGCGGCAAGTTCGCGCAGCAGTTCGATCGCGCGATCCCAGTCGCCCTCCCCTTCGGCGGTGCGGATGATCTCCATGCGCAGCTCTTTATTGTCCGGGGCGATGCGCGAGGCCTCCATCAGGACCGTTCGTCTCGCCTCGTCGTTTTCTAAAAACCGGTAGATCTCCGCCAGACTCAGCAGCGGCACGGCGGAGGTGCGATTGTTGCGGCGGCGCTCTTCAAAAGACTCGATGAGGTCTTCGATCCGGTCCGCCTCTTTGGCCACGCGTGCGAGTTCACCGGCCAGCCG
>DATAIE010000064.1:0-5392 GCA_036262875.1 Verrucomicrobiales bacterium | reverse complement strand
CTTCATGCGCTCTGCGATGGCACCGACGATAAGGGCCGGAGTGATGATCGCGAAAGTCAACTGGAACATCGCCCATACGTTATCTGAGACCCACCAGTAGCCGGAGCCGGTGGTGCTGCTGACATCCTTAAAGAATGTCCATCCAGAACCACCAAGGAATGGACTTCCATCCGCAGCGAATGCAAAGCTGAATCCGCAAATCCACCACAGGATCGTCACCATCCCCGCGATCCCGAAACACTGAGCAACGACGGAAAGCACGTTCTTCCTGCGGACGAGACCGCCGTAGAACAAAGCCAGGCCCGGCAGGGTCATGAAAAGGACGAGGGCCGTGGCGACCATCTGCCATGCGTTATGGCCGGGTCCGGGCTTGCCTTTGAGAGGGCCCTTTGGTTCTGCGTTGTCGAAATAGGCCATGACATCCGCATTGAGGGCAGCCTGATCAATGGCGGGCGCAGGAGCCGTTGCGGTCGGTGCCGGCGCCGGGGTATCCGGCGTGGCCTGGGCCGCGGCGTCAAACCCGCCGAGCAGTGTGAAACACACCAGTAAAATCAAAGTGTAAAGTTTCTTCATGGAAATGGATAGTTCTGGTTGCAGGGGTGAAAGTTAGACTGCGGATTCGTCGCGCTCCTGGGTGCGGATGCGGACGGCGGACTCCACGGGGGAGATGAAGACCTTGCCGTCTCCGATTTTGCCCGTGCGGGCGGCTTTGACGATGGCTTCCACCGCGGCGGTCACGCGTTCGGCGGAGGTCACGACTTCGATTTTGATCTTCGGCAGAAAGTCGACGGTGTATTCACTGCCGCGGTAAATTTCGGTGTGGCCTTTCTGGCGGCCAAAACCCTTCACTTCCGTGACGGTCATTCCCTCGATGCCGATTTCGTGAAGCGCCTCCTTCACGTCCTCCAGCTTGAATGGTTTGATGATTGCTTCGATTTTCTTCATGATTTCTTGTTTGGGTTCAGTGGTGCGTGGCAACCCCGGGAGCGCTCTTTCCGTAGCTGTCGGTGGGGGACCAAAGCAGAGCCCATGCCAGGTTTTGAAACCCTTGGGAAAATTTTTTATGGACTTTCCCTATTGCAGGGCTGACATGCACCTGACTTTCAACTATAGACCCTCTTTTATGCCCGACACCGACACCAGCCTTCGCTTGCTCGCCGCACTCAAGAACCTCGGGGAAAAGACCGCCCAGTGGCTTCTCGATGCGGGAGTGAAAACCAAGTCCGAACTCGCCAAGCTGGGGGCCATCGAAGTCTGCCGCCGGATGCTGCAGGCGGGGCATCCTGTGTCGGTGGTGGCAGCCTATGCCATCGAGGGGGCTTTGACGGACACGCACTGGAACGAAATCCCTGCGTCCAAGAAGCTGGAATTGCAGCGATTGTTCGCAATCATGAAGCGGGAACTGGGCCCGGTGGCCATCAAACGGGCTCCCCGGAAGAAATCGACCCCGAAAATCCCGCCCACGGCCCCCCCGAAAAAGTAGTTCGCGGAAAACCGGCCTCCCCGTTCATCCTGCTCCCTCCGTTCAATCGTAGAGCAGGGCCGTGTGGCGGCGGTGATGCCACGCCTCCTCTTCGCCCTTCCACGCGGTATGCAGCTCCGGCAGCGGCCTGCCCGCTTCCAAATGCCTGCGCTCCCGGCCGGACCCGAAGAGCAGGTCGATGGCGATGGGGTCTTTCACAAACTCGTAGACCTCCGTGCGCCAGGCAAACCGGTCCCCGGACATTTCCCGCATGACGCTGAGAAGCGCCAGGCTGGTGCGCACAGGCTGGAACGCGGTGCGGTCGGTGAGATGAAGCTGCACGCCGCCGCAGTCCACGCCTGAGTGTTTTTGGAACGCCGGGCGGAACCAGGCCGGGCGGAATTTTACGCCCGGCAGTTTCGCGTCGTTCATGCGCCGGGCGAGTTTCACGGCATCCAGCCACGGCGCGCCGCACATCTCGAAGGGTTTGGTGGTGCCGCGGCCTTCACTCAGGTTCGTGCCTTCGATGAGACACTGCCCGGGATAGACGAGGGCCGTATCCGGGGTCGGCATATTCGGCGACGGCAGCACCCACGGCAGCCCGGTGCTCTCAAAGGACTGGCTGCGCCTCCAGCCCTCGCAGGCGATGATCCGCAGGTCCCCGTCGTCCAGGCCGAGCTCATGCTGGTAGAACATGGCGAGTTCGCCCATGGTGAGCCCGTGGCGAATGGCGATGTCATGCACGCCCACAAAACTCCCGTAGCCCTTCTGCAAAGCCGGTCCCTCGACGATTTCGCCTCCGAGGGGATTCGGGCGGTCGAGGATCATCACGCGCATACCCCGCGGCAGTGCCGCCTGGAGGCAGTAGCGCATGGTCGCCTGAAACGTGTAATACCGGCTCCCGATGTCCTGCATATCGATGACGAGAACATCCAGCCCCTTCAGTTGTTCCGCGGTGGGGCGCAGACTTTCCACGGTAGTGCCGTAGAGGCTGTAAACGGGGGTCGCTCCCGTCTTTTGGGAGTCCCCCGGAGAGACCCCGATCAAGTCCTGCGCCTGCCCCAGGAGACCGTGCTCCGGTCCAAAAATGGCGGCGAGTTTTGCCCCCGGCGCGGTGGAGAGCAGTTCGATCACGTGCCGCAACTGACTGTCCACTGCCGCCGGATGAGTCACCAGTCCCGTGCGCAGCCCGCGCAGGGGCGCAAACTCCTGGGCAACGAGCACATCCAGTCCAGTCTTTACGGCAGGCATAGGGTTTGGAAGAAAGCGCTCTCAGCACCCGGCGGCAAGGTCATTTCGTATCGCCTTCCGCCGGCAGGCACTTGAAGGCGCCTCCCGCGACCTGATAAAAGGCACCGGTCCGGGCCGCGAACGGAGCGCGTTCCACCGCCATTACGGTCAGGGGTCTGGGTGCAAGCAGTGCAAACGCCTCCGGCACATCGAGCACCCGCAGCACATTGAGAAACACCGGCCCTTCGCGGTGCGTGGCGGGGGGATTCACAACGAGCACCTCCGTGATCCGCGGCTCCAGCAGGGCGGCATAGGCTCCCATGACACCTGCCCGCCCCCTCCCGGCGATCTTCCATTTTGTGCCGGCGTCGGTGACGGCGAGTCTCGCAGCGGCGAGCACATCGCCGAGGCGGCAACTGTCCACTGTCCGCCCCAGCAGCGGCAGAGACCGGGCAACATAATACGGGGCCGGTTCCTGCCACCGGACAGGGCCGCTGCCCCGCGGTGCGATCAAAAGCACCGCTGCCCCGCCGGCCGGTTTTACCAGCCATTCGGGGATCGTTTCCAGGGAGTCTCCGTCCTCCAGCACCGCCAGCCAGCAGGTGTCGCCGGACTGTCCCTTCTGCGGCGGAAAGTAGTTCAGGAGAACCGGCATGTCGCCCACCGTCAGCGTCATCATCCGCTGGCTCCCGCCCTGCGTGAGGAGCGGTTTAGGGTCCTTGTCCGGCTCCGGCAGACTGCGGAAAACGAGCCGTTTCAGTTCCCCCATCGTTGCCACGCGCCATGCTTCAAAGGCATCGCGGGTAGCGGGCACCGAATGCACGGGCTGCGAAATGAACGAGCGGTCGATCTTCGTATTGATCTCATCCGCGGGGAGTTCACCGGGAAAGGCGCGGAGCAGCCTGCCCTCGATTTTCGGAAGTTCAGGCTCCGTCACCGGAGAGTCATCCCCCTTCAAATGACGGTTGAACCACCGGTAGGCCATGAGGCGCAGTTCCGGTTTGTCTTCGTGGCCGCCCGGCACGACGCCGATGTCGAAAAGCGTGTCCGTCTTTTTGGTGTAAAAGCCGTAGAGCGTCTCCAGCCGCGCGCGGATGCGGTCGTTTCCGCTCATGGGGAAGATCGTGTCGTGTCCGGAGTTCGCGAACAGGAGAGGACGCGGCGCCACCAGGGCGGCGATGTTCGTCCACGGCCACTGGAAGGTATTTGTCAGGAACATGCAGTCGCAGTGACCGTTGACCACTTTTCCGGAGACATAGTCCTCCAGATCACTCAAGCCGCTGACGGGCACCGCCACCTTTACCCGCTCATCCGCGGCGGCGATCCAAAAGGTGGCCGCTCCGCCGCCGGAGATGCCGGTCACGCCCAGGCGCTCTCCGTCCACCTCAGGCCGGCTTTGCAGATAGTCGAGCGCGCGCATCCCGTTCCAGCATTCCACCGCCGACGGGGTGTAGCCCAGGGCCTGCCACCACCAGCGGTTTTCGCGGTAGGTGCCGTGATGAATCGCCGCGATCTCACCCAGTTGAAGTGTATCAATAATCAGGCAAACGTATCCATGTGTCGCAAACCACATCCCGTGATGCTGGAACGCGGTCTTGTTTCCGTCCCGGCCCTTTCCGGAGTGCCCGCAGACATAGAGCACCGCCGGCAGCCTGGCCCCCGCCTCCGCGCTGGCCGGCAGATACAGATTCCCGGTGACATAGAGTCCGGGGCGGCTTTGGAAGTGAAGATTCTCCACCCGGAAGCCTTCCGCGCGCTGCATCGAACCGGTGACTTTCGCCTGTAGAGGCGTGCGCCCCGGCAGCGGCCAAAGCCCCAGCATTTCCAGATATTCCTCCCGCAGCCGGGGCCGCACGGCCTCCCATGCATCGCGGTCCCGGATTCCCTGTAAAAACCCGCTGTCCAGCCGCGCCGCCTCACTGCGCAAAAGACCTTCCATGAATTCCTCCTGCGCCGCCCCGGCAAGAGACGAAGACATCAGGCCGACAAGGCAAAACCAGAAACGGAAGATCGTTTTCATCGCCCGTCCATGACAAACGCGAGGCCTCACGTTGTCAATCTCCGCAAGTGAAGGAGATCTTTCCGCACCTCAAAATGCGCAGGCTTACCGGGCGTTGCGCCGGCGGCGCGAGAACAGGACAGAAGCCGCCCCGAGCAGAGCGATCGACCCAGGCTCCGGCACCGCCTGAGCATCGACACCCAGTTCCGTAACTCCCATGAAGCCGCCACTGGCCGTGCCGCCTTCGGAGCCGATAAGCCGGATGCCATTGATGCCCGTCACCGGAGTCGTAATCGTAAACGTAGATGTCGACAGCGTGGGAGCGCCGAAGGCAACGGGCAGCGTTACGCCGCTCATAACCGTGGAATAGTTGGAAGTGCTCGGAACCGTCGACCACGTAGCGCCGCCATTGAACGTGACCTGCACCACCGGTGGGATGATGAAAGACGCATTCAGCGGCTGACTCGCCCCGGGTCCGGAGTTGTTTGGTCCGAACCATCCTCCATCAAAAAAGGTGGCGGAACCGAGCGTCAGCGATCCCACAAAGTCCGTCCGCGGAGTGGCAAAAGTGATGCCTACATAACTGACATGGGCTGTCGCGTTGGTCGCCTGATCTCCATTCCATGTATCCACCGGAGCTGTGCCGAGGTCGTTCACAAAAGTCGCCTGCCCCGCGTGAGCGTAGGGTGTGCCCAGCGTCG
>DATAIE010000063.1:0-4082 GCA_036262875.1 Verrucomicrobiales bacterium | reverse complement strand
GCAGGTCACGCCGGGCACCATCAAGACGTATACCCTCACCGCCACCGGCATCACCGGCAATACCACGGCCAGCGTAACCATCGCCGTGGACGCCCCGCAGATGCCGCCGCGCATCAATGAAATGATGGCCGAGAACGATGGCTCCCTGGCCGATGAAGACGGCACTCAGGCGGACTGGATCGAATTCTATAACCCCAATCCCTTCACCCTCGGGCTCGCCGGTGCCCATCTTTCGGACAACCCGGCCAACAATGTGAAGTGGGCCTTCCCTGCCGGCACCTCCATTCCGCCTAACGGATTTCTCACGGTATTCGCCTCCAACAAGGACCGGGCCGTAGCGGGCAGTCCGCTGCATACGAACTTTGAACTGAAAAAATCGGGCGAGACACTGTCCTTCTACGGCCCCGGCGGAACCCTCTGGAGCCGCCTGCCTGCCGACTATCCGGCCACCGCCACATATCCCGCGCAGTACCGCGACACCAGCTACGGGGTCGATGGCGCGGGCAATCTGCGCTTCTTCCGTCCGGCCACACCGAATGCCGCCAATGCCGCCGTGGGATACACTACCGTGGTGGAGGACACTTCATTCAGTGTGAAACGCGGGCTCTACAGCACCCCGCAGTCCGTCGCCATCACCTGTGCCACTCCCGGAGCCACGATCCGCTATACGGTAAACGGAACGAAGCCCACTGATTCCAACGGCACCATCTACTCCGCCCCCATCGCCGTCTCCACCACCACGGCGATCCGGGCGGCGGCATTCCTCGCCGGCGCGGCTCCCAGCAACGTGGACACCCACACCTACATCTTCCCGGCGAGCGTGGCATCCCAGCCCACGATGCTCCCGGCCATTACCGGCAATGCCACGTGGGGTCCGCAAATTCCCGACGGGCTGCGCGATGTGCCCAGTATTTCCCTGGTAACGCCCAACACCGCCGACATCAAGGATACCGCGGAAACCGAGGCCAGCTTTGAATTCATCCATCCCACGGACGCAACCAAAAGCGCCCATGCGGGAACCGGCGTGGATTACTTTGGCGGGGCCTTCACCTCCTTTACCAAGAAGAGCTTCCGGCTCCACTTCCGGGGCATCTACGGCGACAAAAAATTGAAAGCGCCGCTCTTCGAAGGTCACGAACACGGCCAGCACGCGGTGGACGAATTCGACGGTCTGGAACTGCGCAACGGCAGCCATGACATGGTGGACCGCGGGTTCTACATGAGCAACATCTTCACGGACCAGGCCATGATGGAAATGGGCAATCTCTCGCCCCACGGCCGTTTCGTTCATGTGTATCTCAATGGCACCTACTGGGGACTCTATCACATGCGGGAGCGCTGGAATGCGGCCATGCACGCGAGCTACCTCGGCGGACAAACGGAGGACTACGAGGCCATCAACGGAAACTACAACGTGGGGGGATGGGCGACACCCGGCCAGCCCTTCGACGGGGACGGAGCGGCATGGGAATACGCCAAATCCCGCCGCACGAACTACGCCGAATTGCGCGGGCTCATCGATGTGGGCAACTACTCCGACTACATGATCACCTGGATGTTCGGCAACGCCGAGGATGAGTGGCGCGGCGTGAGCCCCAACCGGCTCGTGGGCCCGGGCAGCGGCTCCCGGTTTGTCATCAATGACTCGGACGGCTGGCTCTCGGTGGGGAGCGCCAATACACCGGCCGTGTGGGACGGAAACGATAACAATACCGGACGCGCCTCCACCTGGAACGGGACGACGTTCACCGCCGGACGCACCGCAGGCGATGGCCCGGGTTCGATTTTCGCCGCGCTCGTTTTGACGGCGGGCAACGACTATAAGACGCTCCTGGCCGACCGCATCCACCGGGCGCTTTTTAACAACGGCCCTCTCACTCCCACCGCCAACGCCGCCCGTCTGAATGCCCTCTGCACTCCTGTCGAGCGGGCCTTCATTGCCGAAGCCGCGCGCTGGAACTACCGCACCCCCGCGAGCTGGACCACTGCGCGGAATGTGTGCCTCAACAACTGGATCCCCGGACGCACGGCCACCGTGCTCACGCAGTACCGCAATGCAGGGCTCTACCCCACGCTGAACGCCCCGGTCTTCAGTCAAAACGGCGGCACCTTTGCGCCGGGATTCGCCCTGGGCATGACAGTCACTTCGCCACCCGCTGGCTCCACCATCCGCTATACGCTCGACGGGACGGACCCCCGCCTCCCGGGCGGAGCGGCAGCTCCCGGCGCGCTGACCTGGACCGCCAATGTGCCGCTCTCCGCCAACACCGTGGTGAAGGCCCGCACGCTTTCCCCCGCCAATGAATGGAGCGCCCTGCAGACCGGCTTTTTCCAGCTCGATTCCTCCTCTCCCGTTCCCCCCGGAGCCGTGGTGCCGTCTGAGATCCACTTCAATCCGAAGGATGACGATGACGCCGAGTTTATCGAACTCATGAACGTCTCCAGCGCTGCCGTCAATCTGCGCGGCTGCCGGTTTACCAACGGGATCGATTTTGCCTTCAGCGAATACCGCGATACCCTCCTCGCGCCGGGGCAGCGGCTGGTGCTGGTGGACAGTGAATTCGTGCACCGGGCGCGTTACGGCTGGGACCGCACGATCGACGGCATCTACTTTGATAACCTGAACAACGACGGCGAACAGATCACCTTCGTGTCCGGAGCCGTGACGGTCTTTGACATGTCGTTCAGCGAAAGCTGGTCGCCCCTTGCCGACAGCGGCGGTCGCAGCCTCACGCTCATTCACCCGCGCACCGGTCTCAATCTCTCGGACCCGCTCAACTGGCGCGCCAGTCAGACCGACGACGGCACTCCCGGCACCGGCGACACGGGCGCGGCCTTCAGCGGCACCGCCACAGCGGACATCGATGGCGATGGCGCCACGGCCTTCATGGAATACGCCATGGGCACATCGGACACCTCCGCCGCTTCCATCCCGGACCTTTCCTTCGCTCCCGGCACGACGGGCTCCTTCCAGTTTGTGAAGGCCGCAGCGGCGGACGATGCGGTGGTCATTCCGGAGCTCAGCACGGATCTCACTGCCTGGACGAGCGGCCCCTCCGCACTCGCCACCGTCTCCGAGGAATCCCTCCCCGATGGCCGGATCAAAGTCACCGTCGCGCCCGTGCCCGCCGCCATTGTGGGCGTTTCGCACGTCTACGTCCGGATCAAAGTGACCTCCCGCTGAACGCTGCCGCAGCGTTTGGATTCCGGCTTTTTGGCGGGCGGGGGCGCTGAGCTTGCTGCTTGACCTCCTCCCCGCCCTCCGGAATCTCTGCCGGAACCCCATCCCCTTCCCCTCCCCCATGATTGAAGTCCGCCATCTCACCAAGCGCTTCGTCGGCCGCCTCGCCGTGGACGACATTTCCTTCTCCATGGGCAAGGGAGAGATCGTCGGCTTCCTCGGCCCCAACGGCGCGGGCAAGACCACCACCATGCGGATGCTCACCGGCTACCTGCCCCCTACCTCCGGCACGGCGTCCATCGGCGGATTCGATACCTTCAAAGACTCGCTCAAAGTGCGCCGCGAGATCGGCTACATGCCCGAGAGCGTCCCGCTCTACGACGACATGCGCGTGGACGAATACCTTAAATTCCGCGCCGGTCTCAAAGGCCTCCGCGGACGCGCCGTGAAGGACAACATGGGCCGCGTGATGGACCTCACCGGCCTCAAGGACGTAAGCCGCAAGATGGTCTCCAGCCTGTCCAAAGGCTACCGGCAGCGCCTCGGCCTCGCCGATGCCCTCATCCACCGGCCGCGCCTCCTCATTCTGGATGAACCCACCAACGGCCTCGATCCCAACCAGATCCGCCAGGTGCGCAGCCTCATCACCCAGCTCAGCACGGAGCACACCATCCTCATTTCCACGCACATTCTCAGTGAAGTGCAGATGACCTGCCGCCGCGTCATCATCATCCACCGCGGTCGCATCCGGGCCGACGACTCCCCGGACAACCTCGCCAAAGCCAGCCGCACCGCCGCCACCATCACCGTGGAACTCAAGGCCCCCGCTGCCGCCGCCGTCGAAAAGCTCCAGAGCATCGCCGGCGTCCGCCGCGTGACCCCCCTCTCCGAAAACGCCGGC
>DATAIE010000062.1:0-17853 GCA_036262875.1 Verrucomicrobiales bacterium | reverse complement strand
CGCGCACGATCGCGAGACCGAGGCCGGTGCCGCCGGCGGGACTGCCGGGCGCCCGATAGAATTTTGCAAACACCAGGTCCTCCGCTCCGCCCGGAAGTCCGGGGCCGTGGTCGCGCACGATGATCTTCAACGTAGAGGGTTCGCTCATCGAGGCGGCGACCTGCACCGGCGTGCCCGGCGGGGTGTAGAGGGCCGCATTGTGCAGCAGATTGGCCACGGCCTGGGCGATGAGCGTGGCATCCACCTTCACCGCCGGAAAATCCGCCGGAATTGAAAGCTCGATCATCCTCCCGGCGAGGGATTCGCGGACGGCCTCCTGCGCGCTGCGAATGATCTCCGCCAGATCGCACCACTCGCGCTGCGGTTCGACGACGGAGGATTCAATCTGCGTCATTTGGAGCAAGTGGCCAACCACGCGCTGGAGCCGCTGGTTGGCGGTGCGGATTTCACTCACATACGGATTCGTCTCCTCGCCGAGGCCGTCGAGCGCGGCATGGATCACAGCGAGCGGTGTCTTCAGTTCGTGCGAAACGCTGTCGAGCAGGGTGCGGCGCAGTTTTTCACTTTGTTCCAGCAGTTCGGCACGGTTGACGGCTTGAATGATGTGCTCTTTTTCAAGGACCAGCGCGAGCTGAAGGATGAAGGCCTCCAACGTTTGCCGCATGCCAAAGTCCAGCGAGCGATCCTTCGCCAGCCACACGCCCGCCACACCCATGATGGACGTGGACGTTTGGACCGGAAACCACGTCGCTGCCGACTGGGGGAGTGTGTCCGTGAAGCGGCCCGCCGGCTGCCGGTTTTCAAAGGCCCAGTTGATCACTCCCCACTCTTTGGCCGGAGGCTGGCGGCTGCCCGTGGCGCGGGCCGACGGATCGAGCCTGTGATCCGGACCCCGCTCGACGAGTGTGATCTCCACATGGAACAGGTCCTCGATGATGCGCAGCGCGGCCGGAATTCCGTTATCAGGACCGGTCACGAGAGCGGCCTGCTGGGTGAACTGCAGAAGAGCGGCTGTCTCCCGCTGCCGGCGGCTCTCCACGCGCTCTCTCGTCCGGAGCCGTGAGGTGAGGTGTCCCATGCTGACGGCCACCACAAAAAAGAGGACGAACATGATCATGTCCTCCGGCTTGCTGATAAACAGGGTAAACGCCGGCTGAATGAAGAAGAAGTTCCAGCTCAGGGCCAGCAGGGTCGCGAGGGCAAGGACGGGGCCGCGCGACATGCGCAGCGCAGCAACCACGACCGCCAGAAGAAACAGCAGGGCGACCACCATGTAACCCGCCACCGTGGCGAGACCGCTCCCAATGGATGTCAGGACAAACACGATGGCGGGCACCCACCCGTACTGCCCCCACAGCGAAACGGCAGGCGCCGCGACCATGGTGGAGGAAGGGCCCGGTTTGACAGAGGCCGTGGAGGCAAGGGGCCTCACGACACAGACATCGATGTCTCCGCTTTCCGCAATCAACTCGTCCGCAAGAGAGCCGCGAAACCGCGACCGTCCCTCCGGCTTGCCGACCACGATCTGGCTCACGTTCCGCTCGCGGGCGACGCGCAGCAGCGTCGCGGCCACGTTTTCACCGGCGGCGGGGACGATCTCCGCACCGAGTTTCCGGGCCAGCCCCAGTGCGCGCGTCAGCATCTCCTGCTGTGAAGGCGTTAGCGGCTTCAGTCCCTCGACCCACACGACAAGCCACGGGCAATTGATCCGCCCGGCAGCCCGGCGCGTCCAGCGGATGAGGCTTTCCGCGTAGGGACTGGGACCGATACCCGCCATCAGGCGGCTGCTCGTTTTCCACGGACTGCTGACCCGTTTTGAACGGCGGATGTCTTCAAGGTCGCGGTCCACATGCTCCGCGGTGAAACGCAGGGCCAGTTCCCTCAGAGCCGTGAGATTCCCCTCTTTGAAAAAGCCGGCCACGGCCTGCTCCGCACGTTCATCCAGATACACCCTGCCTCCCGCCATGCGGTCGAGGAGCTTCTCCACGCTCAGGTCGATCAACTGGATCTCGTGAGCGTGGTCGAGAATGGAGTCCGGCACCGTCTCCTGAATCGTGACGCCGGTGATCTGCCGGACAATGTCCACCTGGCTGTCGATATGCTGGACATTGAGCGTGGTGTAGACGTCGATCCCTGCGCCAATGAGCTCCAGGACATCCTGATACCGTTTTGCATGCCGGGAGCCGGGAACGTTGGTGTGCGCGAGTTCATCCACGAGCACCAGATCCGGCCGCAGTTCGAGAACGGTATCGATATCAAATTCCTCCATTACCTGCCCGCGATAGTCGAGTCTGCGCCGGGGAAGCAGGGTCAGGCCATCCAGCAGCGCCGCGGTTTCGCTGCGGCCATGGGTTTCCACAATTCCTGCGAGAACACGAACGCCGTCCTTCCGGCGCTGCAGCGCCGCCTGGAGCATCGCGTACGTCTTCCCCACGCCCGGGCACATGCCCAGAAAGATAAACAGCCGGCCCTGCTTTGTCTGCGCCTCCTCCCGCTGCATGGCTGCCAGCAGTTCATCGGGGTCCGGGCGCTGATCGGATTCAGAGTTCATATCGCAGGCCGGTTTAATCCGCTTTCGTTTTTGAGGATTCCCCCTGGGCGTCCAGGGCCATATTGAGCTTTAACACATTCACGCCCGCGTCACCAAGAATCCCAAGGTCGGAACCATCCGTATTGGCGCTGATGAGCGCCCGCACTTTATCCGGTGAGAGATTACGGGCTTTGGCCACGCGGGCAGTCTGCAGTTGGGCGTTTTGCGGACTGATATGGGGATCGAGTCCGCTGGCGGAAGCCGTAACGGCATCCGCAGGCACAGGAACTTCGCCACTGATCCCGTTGATCGTGCGGTAAGCGGCGACACGGTCTTTGATCTGATCCGAGAGCTTCTGGGAGGTGGGCCCGAGATTCGAACCGCTGGAGCCGGCGGCGTCATAACCGTTGGCGCCGGCAGCCGAAGGGCGCGGATGGAAATACTGAGCGCCCGTGAAAGGCTGGCCGAGCAGCGCAGAGCCGCGCACGGTGCCGTCCTTGTCCCTCTCGAGGCTGCCGTCGGCTTTATCGCGGAAGGCCACCCGCCCGATGGCCCAGACCGCGGCGGGATAGAGGCCGCAAACGACGATACCAATGACGAGGGTGGAGACGACAGCGCCGCGAATTTCAGAGAAGAGAGCTTTCATGACTCAGGCAAGGTGAAGGGTGGAAACAATAAGGTCGATGGCCTTGATGCCGATGAACGGCAGGCTGAGGCCGCCGAGTCCGTAGATGAGCAGATTGCGCTGGAGCACGGCCACCGCGCCGACAGGCCGGTACTGCACCCCGCGGAGCGCGAGGGGGATGAGCGCCACGATGATGAGCGCATTGAAGATGATGGCGCTGAGGATGGCGCTCTGCGGCGACGAAAGGCCCATGATACTGAGCGGGGAGATGGCCGGAAAGGTCACCGTGAGCATGGCCGGGATGATGGCAAAATACTTGGCCACGTCGTTGGCGATGCTGAATGTCGTGAGGGAACCCCGCGTCATGAGAAGCTGTTTTCCGATCTCCACGATCTCGATGAGTTTGGTCGGATTGCTGTCCAGGTCCACCATGTTGCCGGCTTCGCGGGCGGCCTGCGTGCCGGTGTTCATGGCGACCCCCACGTCGGCCTGCGCGAGAGCGGGGGCGTCATTGGTGCCGTCGCCGGTCATGGCGACGAGGTGGCCCGTCGCCTGTTCCGCGCGAATGCGCTTGAGCTTGTCCTCCGGCGTGGCCTGAGCCATGAAGTCATCCACTCCGGCCTCTGCGGCGATGGCGGCGGCGGTCATGGGATTGTCTCCGGTGATCATGACCGTGCGGATGCCCATTTTGCGAAGCTGGGCGAAGCGCTCTTTGATCCCGCCCTTCACTACGTCCTTGAGTTCCACCACACCGAGAACACTCGCACCGTCCGCAACGACGAGCGGCGTGCGGCCGGCCCGCGACGCGGCCTCCACCGTTTTCTCCACATCCGGAGGATAGTGCCCGCCCTTTTCTTCGACATAGCGGCGGACGGAATCGGCGGCCCCCTTGCGGATACTGCGGCCATCGAGGTCCACACCGCTCATGCGCGTCTGCGCGGTGAACGGAATGAACGTGGCGTGCGGCTCCTGGAGTTCGCGGCCCCGGATGTTGAACTTCTCTTTGGCGAGCACGACGATGCTGCGGCCCTCCGGGGTTTCATCGGCCAGCGAGGCGAGTTGCGCGGCGTCGGCGAGTTGCTGCTCCGTAACGCCGGGAGCGGGCCGGAAGTCGGAAGCCATGCGGTTCCCGATGGTAATCGTGCCCGTCTTGTCCAGCAGGAGCACATCGATGTCGCCGGCGGCCTCCACCGCGCGGCCACTGGTGGCCATGACATTGCGGCGGATGAGGCGGTCTATTCCGCTGATGCCGATGGCACTGAGCAGCCCGCCGATGGTGGTGGGAATGAGGCAGACCAGCAGAGCCACCAGCACCGGGATGGTAAAGTCCGCGGCGGAGTAGATGCCGAAGGGATTCAGGGTGACGCACACGAGCAGGAAAATCAGCGTCAGGGCCGACAGCAGAATGGTGAGGGCGATTTCGTTAGGAGTCTTTTGGCGTTTTGCCCCTTCGACCATGGAGATCATGCGGTCGAGAAAGGTATTTCCCTTTTCGGAAGTGATGCGCACCACGATGCGGTCGCTGATGACGCGGGTGCCGCCGGTGACGGCGCTGCGGTCCCCGCCGCTCTCACGGATGACGGGGGCGGATTCACCGGTGATGGCGGCTTCGTCCACACTCGCGATCCCTTCGATGACTTCACCATCCGCCGGTATGACGTCGCCCGTCTCGCAGACGACGGTATCGCCCTTCATCAGCTCGCCCGCGGGCACTTTCTCTTCGCGGCCATTGAGGAGGCGGCGGGCAACGGTGTCCTTGCGGGCCTTGCGGAGACTGTCCGCCTGGGCCTTGCCCCGGCCTTCCGCCATCGCTTCCGCAAAGTTGGCAAAGAGAACCGTGAACCACAGCCAGATCGCAAGCTGGATGACAAAGCCGCGGTCGGCGGTCGCGGTAAAGATGGCCGCTGTCGTGAGGATCGCTCCGGCCATGGTGACGAACATCACCGGCTTCTTCACCATGAGGCGGGGATCAAGTTTTCGGAACGCATCCCCGATGGCCGGCACGGCGATTTTGGGATCGAAGAGAGAGGCGGGCTGGTGTGACATGACGGGTCCTGGTAAATGTTAGAACAGAGTACCCTTCAGCATCAGGAAGTGCTCAACGATGGGGCCGAGGGCGAGAGCCGGAAGGAAGCTCAGCGCTCCGATGAGCACGATGGTGCCGATGAGCAGGATGGTGAATGTCGCGCCTGAAACCGGGAACGTGCCGGCGCCGGGAGGGACGATCTTCTTTTTCACCAGCGAACCGGCCAGGGCCATGATGGGAATGATCATAAGGAACCGCCCGATGAGCATGGCAAAGCCGAGCGTTACATTGTAGTGCGGATCGCCGTCCGCGGGGTTGGCTGTGAGACCGGCGAAGGCGCTGCCGTTGTTCCCCGTGGCGGAACTGTAGGCGTAGAGGACTTCGCTGAGCCCGTGAGGCCCGGCATTGTTCAAGCCTGCGAGTCCCCATTTGCTGACGACTGCCCATGCGGTGAATCCGAGAATGGAAAGGCACAGCACCAGCAGAGAGAGCATGGCCATTTTCACATCATAGGCTTGGATCTTCTTGCCGAGGTACTCCGGTGTGCGGCCCACCATGAGGCCGGCAATGAAGACTGCGAGGATGACGAAAACCAGCATGCCGTAAAGCCCGGCGCCGACCCCGCCGAAGACGACCTCCCCCAGTTGGATCATGAACAGAGGCACCATCCCGCCCAGCGGCGTGAAGGAGTCGTGCATGGCGTTCACCGCGCCGCAGGAGGCGGCGGTGGTGACGGTGCCAAAGAGCGAGGAATTGAAGATGCCGAACCGCACCTCCTTGCCCTCCATGTTTCCGTCCGCGGCGGCGACGCCGAGCGCATGGTGAATGGGATTTCCCTTCGCCTCCGCCCACCAGCAAAAGAGAACGCCGCCCACAAAAAGCACCATCATGGCGCTCCACACGGCCCAGCCGTGCTTCTGACTCCCCGTCATGCGGCCCAGATAATACGTCAGGCCGCTGGCGATGGCCAGGATGGAGAGCATCTGGACGAAGTTGGAAAGCGGCGTGGGATTCTCGAAAGGATGAGCGGCATTGGCATTGGTGAAGCCGCCGCCGTTGGTGCCCAGCATTTTGATCGCGACCTGGGACGCCATGGGGCCCTGCGCGATCAGTTGTTCGTCAACGGTCTGCTCCTCCATGACGGGCTTGCCGGCCGCATCCGTCACCGTCGCTCCGGCGGCGTCTTTCTTCTCCACAGAGACCTTTTGGACCTCCACCAGCTTGGCTTTGTCATAGGGCCTGAAGTTCTGAATCATCCCCTGAGACATGAGGAAGACGGCGAAGACGAGACAGAGTGGAAGCAGCAGGTAGTAAGTGACGCGCACGAGGTCCACCCAGAAATTCCCCAGCGTCTTCGCCGAGTGGCGCGCGATGGCCCGCACCAGCGCCGCGGCGACGGCAATACCGACGGCGGCGGAAGTGAAGTTGTGGATGGCAAGGCCAACCATCTGGGAAAAATAGGAGACGGCCGTTTCCGCGGCGTAGCTCTGCCAGTTGGTGTTGGTGGTGAAACTGATGGCCGTATTGAACGCCAGATGGTGATTCATCGGGCCCGTTTCCTGCGGATTGAAGGGCAGCAGGTGCTGCAAACGCAGGATGGCATAGGTAAGGAAGATGCCGGTCAGGCTGAACAGCAGGAGCGCACCGGTGTATTGCTTCCAGTCGTGTTCCTTTTCACGCTTCACACCCATGAGCGTATAGGTGATGTTTTCGAGCGGCCTCAGCACCGGATCGAGAAACGTTTTGCCGTGGGCATCGAGAACCTTCATCAGGTAGATACCGAGCGGCTTCGTGATCAGGGCGAGCACCCCCAGGAAGGAGATCAACTGCATCCAGTCTTTAGAGAGCATGGCGTGAAATGTTAGAATTTCTCCGGGCGGATCATGGCCACGAAGAGGTAGACAAAGAGAAGGAGGGCGATGAAGCCGGTGATGGCGGTTTCCATGGCGGAGGAGGGTTCAGAGCTTGTCGCAGAAGCGGACGTAGAACGCCGCGGCGGCGAAGAAGGCCGCAACGACAGTGAGATAGAGAAGGTCAGTCATGGCCGTGTGGTGGCTGTTCCATGACTCGCCCGGGAACGGTTCCCTGACGAATTAAAGGCCGTCGGCAGGGCGTTAAAAAAGTGTAAACAGAAGGGCCTGAACACGAAAAAGCCCTGACGCCTCGAAAGGCGGCAGGGCTGCGGGTAAAGGAAAGAAGAGCGTAAGAGTCAGGACTCCGCCTCGGTCAGTTCACGGAAAGTGGTCACCGCGTAGACGATAAGAAGAACGAAACAGAAGGACTGGAAGACGAGGACGAAGTCCCAATAACGGCCCGTAGCCCAACTGAGCGCCAGGGCCGTCCGGTAAACGACATCATCCTGGAGGTTGCCGGCGAATTTCTTCAGCCGCCAGAAGAGATTGTGCTCACGGGTGTCGCTGGCACCCTTGCGGTCGATCTCCGGAGTGATCCCCTCCTTCAACCATGTGAGCGTGGTGAGCGCCAGCCGCGGCGTGGTGGACCACCAGATGAGAAACGGGTGCCAGAATTCGTCCGCCCAGGAGGTCTGCGTGCCAAACGCAGCGATGCCGAGAATGCCGGGAATCATCATCGCGCTGACGAGGTCCGCGGATTTATCAAGCAGCACACCGCTCTTGCTGGCGCGCCCGGTGGCGCGGGCGAGCACGCCGTCCGCACAATCAAGGCCGTAGGCAAGATGCAGGGAGATGAAAAGAATCAGCCCGGCGACGGGGAGGGATAGATTCGGAACGAGCGCCACGATGGAGGCTCCTCCCACGCCGGTCAGAAACGAAAGAGCCGTGACGGCATGCGGCGTGAGTCCGAGCCGCTGTGCGATGAGTGCAAGCACCGCACCCAGCCGGTACGAAATATTGCGCGTGAGCCAAAAGCTCTGGCGACCGTGGAATTTCCAAAAGTCCGTGTATGTCAGGGAAGCGGGAACAGACGACATAGCTCCGGTCAGGCAAAAAGAGATTTGGCAGCCTCGTAGTCCTCTGGGAAATCGATCTCACGCCACGGGAGATCACCGGCATCCACAACGGCCGGGGACAGCTCGCGGGCATCGATCATTTCCTGAAGAGCCGCTTCAAAAAAAGAACCGAACTCCCCGCGGGCAAGGACACGCTCCACGCCGGACCGGATCACCGGAAGCGCCGCCGGGGAAAAGCGGGCCAGCCCCAGAAACTCCCCGTGCGCCTCGCCGGGCGGCATGGTCTTGTTGATTTCGAAAACGCACCCGTCACTTCCGGCTTTGTATTTCATTTCCTCCTCGGCGCATACCTTGCGGTCCGCAGCCAGAAGCGCCGGTTGAGAGGGAGCGCTAATCAGCCGGTGGAGGATCCGGGGATCAAAGACGGTATCGGCGTGAAGGTAAATGAATTCGCCGGTGATCCACGGCAGACCGCACCACACCGAGACGAGGACGTTCGTCGTTTTGTAGAACGGATTGAAAACCTGGCGGATATCAGAGTCCGGAAAATCCGCGGCGAAGCGCTCCCGCTGGTGGCCGGTGACGATGACACATTCCTTCACGCCGCACTCCCGCAGGAGACGGAGATTGCGGGTCAGCAGCGTCTCCCCGCAGAGGGGCAAATAACTTTTAGGCATTCCGGCAGCGGCACCGGCAATACGGTTGCCGACGCCGGCGGCGAGGATGAGGGCTTGCATGTAGACTGGTCTTCCGTCAGACGGCGGGACGGACATCCCGGTCACCCGGAGAATTGTAATAATTCAGTGAGGATAGCGTGAAGACGCGCCGCTTCAGATCGATTCCTCGTAGATCGCCTGGAGCGAAGCGGGTGACGAATCGCAGGGATCGGTGCTGAGATTGCCCAGGACGGCGGCCGCGAGAGCCGGGCAGTCCGCCGGCACGAGACCGAAATCCCTCAATCTCCTAACAACACCGATCGTTTGCATGAATTCCATCAGACGCTCTCTTCCCCCGTCAGCATCGTTTGTACCAAAGAGGCCGGCGATGAAACGAAACGGTTCCGGAGCGGCAATGACCGCCCGCTTTGACCACGCGGGATACAGCGCTGCAAGGCCGGCGGGATGTGAGGTATCCGTGCGCGCGCCGACGGGGTATTGAAGACGGTGCGGCAGGGCGGTCGTGGCGTTGGCGAGGTTCCATCCCATCAGGGTGCTCGCGAGGCTCATTTCGCGCCGGGGTTCCGGATTCCCGCGGTCTGCCACGAACGCGGGCAAATGCCGGAATACCGTGGTGAGCGCATGCCGGGAATACACCATGGTGAGCGCCGAGGCGCGGCGCGAAACCCATGTTTCCAGCGCATGCGTGAGGACATCGAATCCGGTTTCCGCCGCCACCGTCTGCGGGAGAGTGGCAAGAAGCCCGGGATCGACAATGGCCACGCGTGGAACAAGTGCCGCGCCGCGGAGGCCTTGTTTGATGCCGCGGTCTTCGTCACTGAGAATGGCGGCCTGACTGGTCTCCGTCCCGGTGCCCGCAGTGGTGGGAATACAAACGATGGGCAGCGTGTTGTCCGGCGCGGGCCGGTCTTCCCGTAAATGCGCGGCGAGGTCCGCACCGGCCATGGCCGCGGCGATGGCTTTGGCGGCATCCAGCGCACTGCCACCGCCCAGCCCGATCACTGCCGCCGCACCGGCGGTGCGCCCCTGTTCGGCCGCGGCCTCCACTTCGGAAAGTCTCGGATTCGGCGAAACGCCGGAGAAGACAGTGACCTTCTTTCCGGCAAGCGCCGCCAGAAGACGGTCCAGATGTCCGGCGCGCGCCGCGCTGCCTTTTCCGGTCACTACGAGGACGCGTTCCGCGAACGGGAGATGCCTCCCGGTTTCGGCAATCACGCCCTCACCAAAGACCACTTTGGTGGGGCCGGAGAAAGTGAACGGCGAAGTTTCGGACATGCGCGCGGCTAGAGATTTCCGATGCACACGGTCTCCGAGTCATAGAGCCGCGTCATGAGATGACGGCGTTTCTCGTAGAGCGGCCGGCAGGCCTCATAGAGGTCTTTGAAGAACGCGGTGATTTCCCGGTACTTGGGAGTGTTCACGCGGTCGGGGCGAATGACTTCGCGCACGTCCACGATGGAGCAGGCCTCCTGAATATTCGAGAACGATCCGATACCGAGACGGCAAAGCAGGCACGCTCCGAGGGCGGTGCTTTCAAATTCCGCCGGGACTTCCACCTCCACGCCGAGGATGTCCGCTTTGAGACTGGCCATGATCTTGAGGCGCGCGAGCCCGCCGGAGACGCGCATGGTGCGCAGAGGGCCGGTGCGGGCTTCCAGCGCTTCCTTGAGAAACACCATGGCGAGCGCGGCGCTTTCCAGCACGGCGCGGATGAGGTGTTTGCGCGAGTGGCGGCGCTCCAGCCCAAAGAAAACCCCGCGGGCGTCCTGGTCCCACAGCGGGGCGCGTTCCCCGAGCAGCCAGGGAAGAAAGAGCAGTCCCTCCGCCCCCAGGCCGCATTCCGCCGCCTCCGCCTCCATATTCTGATAGGCGGATTCATCGCCGGCATAAAAGCACTGGCGGGCCCATTCGATGAGACCTCCGCCGAGATTGTTGGAGCCGCCGACGACGTGCATGCCGGTGGAGGCATCGAATTGCGAAAACAGCCCTCCCTGAGGACCGTTGCCGGGATTTGTCACCGCGGCACGCAGCGAGGTGACCGTACCCGAAACATCGCAGGCCATGCCGGGACCGGCGACGCCGCTGCCAAACACGGCGCAAATCGCGTCGTAGGTGGTGAGAATGACGGGAATGTCCCCAGTACCGGGACCAAATCCCGCCAGCCGTTTCACCTGTTCCGTCAGCACGCCGGCGGTGCTGAGCTGCGGCTGCACGGGGGGCAGTTTTTCCACAGGGAGCTCCAGATAGCGCAGCAGTTCTCCGGCGTAGGCACCGGTGAGAGGATCGTATCCCGCCTTCTCCGCATTCAGCGGGTCTGTGACCACGCAGCCCGTGAGACGATGGATCAGAAAATCATTGCTGGAATAAAACCAGCGGGCCGCCGCGAAGACTTCGGGTTCATGCTCCCGGAGCCAGAGCAGGCGCGGGATGACCATGCTGGGCTCCGCCCGCTGATTGGGCCGCCGGGCGGCGAGTTCCTTGAAAGGAGTCGTCTCCGCCATGTCCGCGGCCTCCCGGCGGGCGCGCGTATCGGACACGATGATCGCGTTTCGCAAAACCCTGCCGTCTCCGCTGACACAGACCAGATTGCATGCCGAAGTCGTCACCGTCACGGCGCGCACCGAGCGGCGCACGTCGCGGTCCTGAAGCACCTCGCGCATGACCCCCAGGCCGGCGGTCCACCATTCATCCGGATCCTGTTCCACCTCTCCCGTTTTTAAAAACGTGGGGACCGCACGGGAGGCCGTGCGGCGCTTGCGGCCTTCACCGTCAAAGACGACGGCGCGAATACTTTTCAGTCCAAGATTGAGAACCAGGATCATGTGGAGGGGAACGACGCGAGGAGATTTATTTTAGCGAGAGCTGTTTGATGCACGGAGGCAATGGCGAGCTTCACTCCCGCAATCACCTGATGCGGTTGTGCGCCATCCAAATGACGGCGCTGGGCGCTCAGCCACGCGTCTTTGATCTCTGTGGAAATATTGATCTTGCGGATGCCCCCCCGCTGCACGGAAGCCCGCAGTTGCTCCTCCGGAATGCCGCTGCCGCCGTGCAGTACGAGCGCCGCCGCCGGTCTGGCCCGGTGAACGGCCTCCAGCAGCGGCTGGTCGACCTGACAGGCCTGCTCGTAGTGGCCATGCCGGGTGCCCACTCCCACGGCAACCAGATCCGCGCCCGTTTCATCGATAAAACGAAGGACATCCTCCGGAGCCGGTTTGACCTCGTCCGAGGCATAGGCCTCAAAACCGTCCTCCTCACCACCCACCACACCGATTTCACCTTCAGCGAAGGCACCGTACCGGTGCGCCATGGCCACCACCTCGCGGGTGCGGAGGATGTTCTCCTCCAGCGGACGGGCACTGGCATCGATCATGACGCTGTTCCAACCCGCTTCGAGGCAGTCGCGGAAGAGTGTATCCGTGTCACAGTGATCGAGGTGGAGGACCATCAGACGGCGAATGTCCGCCGGGACGAGCGCATCGATCATCCCCGCAAGGGCGGCAGCCCCGTAACAGCGCACCGTGGAAGCCGATGTTTGCAGATAGACGGGCAGGCCGCTTTCGCGGACGGCGGCCGCCACGCCGAGGATGGTTTCGGCATTGAAGATATTGAAGGCGATAGCCGCCGGCGGCAAAGAGGGAGGGGACAACACAACGAAAGATCAGCGGGTCGAAGTTCCATTGACGGAGGGGACCGCCGGCAGCCGCTCCCAGAACCCCTTCACCGGATGCGCCATCCACGCCCCTGTGGCCCGCAGCGCGTCCAGTTGCGGCGTCAGGTCCCCGACAGGCTGAACCCACGGCGACTGATCACGCAGTCCGCGCACCCGAAAACCCAGGTGGTGCGCCAGCGTGGGGAGGGCGATTTCGAGGTACAAGGGAGAAATCTCCTCGGCATCCGCCACGGCGGTAAAGGCCTGCCGCTTCCAAAACGAAACACATCCGAGCATCGTCAGCACCACCGAGCGGTCCTGCCGGATGGAGAGATCATTCAAAAAGGGCGCGAACAGGGGATCGCCGGAATGATAAAGATAATGGGGATGGTTGGTGCCGTCCACGCGCTCGAGGTGGCAGCCCAGCACATCCGCTTTTTCCTGCTCCAGGCGTTCCTCCATTTTGGAGAAAAGGTCTCCGCAGAGAGGAATGCAGTCAAATTCCGACAGATGGATCAACCGGTATTCCGGTCGCGACTGGAGCCATTGATTGACGCTGGAAAAGACACCGGCAAACGACTGCCGCTCGCGCTGGTGATCGCGCGTGCGCAGACGGGAATCATCGACAAAAACCTTCGCCGGCAGGTGAAGCGACTCGAACCGCTCCCTGCTGCCTCCATAGGCGATAAGGATATCAGACCCGGGAACATGGTGCTGCCACCAGGCAACCATGGCCTCTGCGAGAGGCTCAGCCTGGTGTGTCAGAAGGACGGTCAGCCTTTCGCTCATTCGGAAAATCCGGTTCCGGGTGGGTGGTAAACATCAGAGTCTGATTCCAGTAAGTGAGGCGCTGCTGGCTCTCAAACGAGGGAATGACGCGCTTGTCCGCCAGTCCGACGACACGCAGCTTTCCGCGCCAGGGAATAAAAAGCGCCTTCCCGACTGTCTGCCCCGTCCTTTGATCGATGACGCGGGCGCCAAAAACCGCCGTGATGCCCCGCAGAAGGACGAGTAGTATCTTTTTCATGATGAAGGGCCGCCACCTTAGCAGGAAATGCCAATCAAATGAGATTAATTTCGCAGGCGGGTTTTACCCAAAAACCCGGATGGCCCGTGCGAAATGAAGTCCGTCAGGCTTTGGCGTGCGCCGGCACCGGGAGCGATCCCGGACGGGGAGCCGCCGTGCGGCCGGGCTGACGTGACCAGGGCGGGGGCTCGGTGGCGGCCACCGCGGGAGCTTCAGCCACCGCTTTTTCCCGCGCATAGCAGTACAGCGAGGTCACGACGGCAAAATGGAACCAGATGAAAACGTTGACCGGATAGGTGGCGAATTGAGCGCCGTTCACAAGGGCACCCGAGGTGGTGCTCAATCCAATGGCCAGTGAAGTCACCGCAATGGACCGGGCGAGCGGATCAGAACTGCTGGAAAAGGCCATTCGGTGCAGTTTCCACAAATAACGCATCACCAGCACTGAGACGATGATGATCGGTACGAACCCGTAGTTCAGGAGCATCATCGTGAACACGTCGTGAGAGGGGAGGGAATTCCGCACCGCCATTTCATTGCCGCTCAGACGGGCTCCGAAAGGGGTCCACGGCTGAGTGCTTGAGACGAGTGCCGCAAAGCCCTCCAAGCGGTCATTCAACGTGGCGAGGTTGGTCGTTTGGGACCAGGTATCCGTCCGTCGTTCCTCGAAGAGTTCAGCACTGATCTCATTGAGAATATGGTGCTTCAGAAGGTACGGCGAGGCCAGCACGACCGCCATGACCGTGGTGATGGCGAGCCCGTATCCCAGGAGCGTCATGATCCGGCTCTTAAGGAACGGCACAGCCGCCACGGCCACGACCGCGAACACCCAGCCCGTCCGGCTGTAAGTGGCATACATGGCCACCGCAATCAGCGGCAGAAAGAAGAACCGGAAATTGAAGGGAGCGGTGCGGCCGGTTTCAGATTTGGCACGCCACATGCCGGAAAGACACAGCGCCCAAATTCCCGCGAATACCATGGATGCATTGGAAGCGGCATTCATCGTCCCGAACGGACGGATGGTGCGCTCCATCAACTGGCGGATCTCGATGGTCAGACCGCTGCGAAGATAATCCATCTCCCAGTCGAAAATCCCGTGAAAGTGGTGGACGAGCATGTAGCAAACAGCCGGCACGTACAGGATCACGAGCGTCTTCAACATCCGCCGCAAATCCTCCGGGGTGCGGAAGAGCACCGGCACAATGAACAGCAGCAGGACGTAAATCGAGGCGTTCACCGAGTCCCCCAGCGACCGGAATCCGCTTTGATCCGAAAAGACCGCGAGAGCCAGCGACCCCACGCTGGCAATGACGGTGAAGATAATGAGCTTGTTGAGACCCGGCCGTCCAGGAAGTCTGCCCGTAAAATGCTGGTAGAGAATGTTGCCGGAGATGCCGGCGAGCGTCGCGGGAGCGATCCCGAGGACGTAGTAGAGGTCCAGCCGGCTCAATCCACTGTCGAAGATCATGAACCGCTTAAAGTAGTCCAGATATCCGGTGAGAAACAGGAGCACGTAGAACGCGCGTTTCGCATTCAAGAGCCCGTACACGCCGGCGACCACCATCGCGTACATGTAGAAGCGGGCCACCGCATTGCTGCCGGAGGTGAAAATGTCGAAGGCCACGTAAAGGGCAGCGACCAGCAGACCAAAGGTGGCCAGGATGCGGATGAGGGCATTTCCGTTCATCGGCGGAAAAATTAAAGGGAAGAGGGGGGAGGAGACTTGGACTCCGGAGAGGGAAAGGCGTTCAGAATATTCACCGGCAGCGCTCTGTCCACTGATTCAACGACTCACTTTTCGACCCTCAGGCCCCGCTGTCCGGGTAAAGTTCCGGGAGAGAATCGAGCCGGGAGGCGTGTGTGGAGGCCCACCAAAGAACCGGTGCGGACAGAACCCGCCGCCGCCAGCCGAGCGCTTCCGCCGCCGTCGCGAGAGCACCCCGGCCCCGCAGAGCGAGGGTATCGGCATCCTTCCGGTGAAGCGCCACTACCGCCTCCACTGCCGCCACGGCGGGATACTCCGCCGCGCTCCAGGCATCCGTAATCTGAAGGCAGCGAATCTGGCCGCGCCATCCCCGCCGGGAAAGCGCGACGACGAGGTACACAGGGGAGGGCCCGCTGTTCCATTGATAAAGACGGTACTCGCTCTGTGCCGGACGTCCAAATTTCCATAGAAGCCACTCCCGCGAGCGAACAGGTTGCAGGAGACCGGTGCTTGCGGGAATGGCGGCACCGGCGATTTCCTCCGGCGTGCGCAGCCAGCGCAGGGGACTGGAACCAGGCGGCTCGATCAGGGAAAACCGGGCAGAGGCTCCGGGCAGACGCCACCGCCGGCCAAAACGTCTGAAAAGGGCCTCCTCCGCCAGCGGGAGCATGCGCAGCGGCTTCAGCCACTCATGACCGGTATCCGGAATCTCCCTGCCTCCCAGCTTTTGCCAAAGAGGTGCACTGTTGGCGTTGGCGGATGAAGCAACGAGGACCCCGTGGGCCGCCAGTTTCCGGTAACTGAGAAAAAGCCCGAGGCTTTCCATGCCGCGGGCTTCCGTCTTCACGAAGAAGTAACTGGAAAAGAAGAACGGCAGGAGGCCTTCGCTGCTCGAAAAAAGCCGCGGCACACTCAGGTGCACTCCGGAGAGGGTCCCATCGGCCCCCTGGAGGACCCACCCGGGTGGGTATCCGTTCCGGTCGGGGTTTCCGGTGAGCAGCCACTCGAGGTGCGGCAGGTATTCCGCCGCGGACTTCCGCGCGCCGCCGTAGGTCGGTACCTCTGACTCAAGCAGGGCGGCCACCGCCGGCAAATCGGCGGCGGTATCGAGAACCCGTACTTTGTGCTCTCCGGACATGTCGTCAGGCCGTGCTCCCCGCATCGACAGTCTGGCAGGTGCCCGTAATGTTTCGCGCGTCCTCCGAGAGAAGGAAAGCAGCCATGGCCGCCACGTCCTGCGTCTCCGCCAGCCGGCCCAGGGGCGACCGCCGCCGGATCGCTCCGAGTTTTTCATCATCGAGCCCCGAGGACATATCCGTCGCCATGTAACCCGGAGCGATGGCATTCACCGTGATATTGACCCGCCCCAGTTCCCTCGCGAGCGAACGGGTAAAGCCCTGGAGCGCCGCCTTCGTCGCCGCGTAAACGCTCAGGCCATTGAAGCCGGTATGAGCGATGATGGAGGAAACATTCACAATGCGGCCCTCCCGGCGGGCCAGCATGGACCGGTGGGCGTATTTTGTGAACAGGATGGTGCCGAGCACGTTGACGTTCACAAGTTCGGCAATCTGGGAATCGTGCATGGTGGCGAGCACGCCGTCGAGACCGAGGGCGGCATTGTTGATGAGACCGTAGAGCGGACCGCCTTCTTTCACGACTTCCGCCACAAAGGGCTGAAAAGTGTCGTGCCGCCCGAGTTCCAGTGCCCGGAACTGCACGGTGCCGGGCCCTTCGCCGGACTCGATCAATTGTGTGAGGCTCTCCGTGGGCTTTCGACCTGTCGCGATCACATCATATCCGTCCCTTTTGAGCCGGGCCGCCATGGCCAGTCCGACTCCGCGTGTTCCTCCCGTGATGAGTACTCGTTTTGGCATGATAGGAATGGAATCTATAACCGGACGGCTTTTCCGGCGGCGGTCGTGGCGATGGAGGGAACGAACTTCAGTGTCGCAGGCACCTGCCAGCGCTGCAGCTTTTCCCGGCACAGAGCAAGGATTGCCGTCCGCAGCGCGGACTGATCCTCTCCGGGCCCCGCGACCACCTGCGCCTCCACAAGCTGGCCCATGATGGGATTTGCCCGGCCAAAAACGACGGCAGCGGCCACGCCGGGGACTTGTAAAACGACATCCTCCACCTCCTGGGGGAAGACTTTATTGCCTCCCACATTGATCGCGCCATTCTCGCGGCCACAGAAGAGAAACCGGTCGCCCTCCCGTTTCACGACATCGCCGGTCAGGATCCATCCCTCCTGGTTTTCGATACTCAGGCCGGCCTGCACATAGTCCTGGCCGCGAACAGCGGGGCGCAGCCAGAGCCGGTCCGTTTCGTCCACCCGAAGATCGATGCCCGGCGGAGGGTCGGAAAGAAACGCGGCGGGAAATCCCGGTCGACCGTCAGCGATGGAAAACCCCACCCCGGCTTCCGTGGAAGCATAAATATGGCGGACCTTCGCATCCGGCCAGGTAGCGGCGGCGGCCTCCAGCACTCGGCGGTCCGCAATTTCACCGCCCATGGCAATGTTTCGCAGGGGAAGCGCAGAGGCCTCCGGCAGCATGAGGATCTTCCGCCACAGCGTGGGTGTCGCGGAGAGGGCGGTGCATCCGTGCGCAGCCAGAACCGCAAGCTGCGCATCCAATTCCAAATTCGGGTCAGGAAAGATCAGCCTCGATCCGCCGCACACCG
>DATAIE010000061.1:0-2611 GCA_036262875.1 Verrucomicrobiales bacterium | reverse complement strand
ACGCGACAGGTCTGTCCCCTCTCTTTAGAACGGGGAGCGCCGTGCGTGACCAAGTCGTAAAAAGATCATTTCGCGGTCAGCGGCATCCCTCCGTTTTCAGGCATCTCACTTTTTAGAATCGAAGCGAAACCTTCTCAAGGCGGACACCTTGAGGGGGTGGCTGTGTTTCTTCGAAGCAAAAATACCATAGTTACAGCAATCTCTCACCACGTCCCGTCCGTGCGCCGATTTCCCCTGGCAGGGAAAGATGCAAGACAGTCGCCCGACCCTGAAAGGAAAGCAGAACGAACTATTCTCGGTGTTTTCCCTACGTCACGGGTGATCCGATTGGCCCCTTCCGGTGCTGCAACTCCCTCATTTTGAAGCGGATCGCATGTGCGTAGTAAAGGTCTGCAATACGCAAGCGCGTTTTCGTAAGAAAATCCGACAATGTTGCCCCTAGGGATTTTCCTAAAAACCACTCCTGGTCGAAAAAACTCAACTTTTCGTGTCACGAATGCGCAAAAAACCGTATATCACTTTATGTGCGCCCCTCTTTTCAGCAAAATTTGACACTTTCTGTCGGAATTCCATGCAACTGCGAGAACATTATCAAAAATAATTTGCACAGTCGCAACAATAATGCTAGTTTTTAAAATCAGACGCGGATTTCAGTATCGAACGCATTTTCAGTAATTTCTGGAGTACAGATGGTTACCGTTACTTAAGTTTCGCCTTGATAATTGTTGGAACTTATGGAAGATTCAATAGAACCTAGTTTATCGGCCTTTGAAGGTCCGACCAAGGGCGGCAGCTTGTCCGAATTTGGTCTCGCCCCTTTTAAGACAGTCCCCGTCCGGGCCGCCACCCGGAGAATAGTATCGGCCCCTCAACAGAGCCGGACCCGGGTTGACGACCTTTCATCGGATTCACCGAAGATCGCAGATAAAGATCACTCCCCGGCCGTTCAGACCGTTTCGTCCAAACCGGTTTGGAAGCGAATCCTGGATATCGCCTGTGTGCTGCTGACGCTTCCGCTCTGGCTGCCGCTGATGGTTTTCATCTGTGTGTGGATCAAGGTAGTGTCCCGCGGCCCGGTCTTTTTCCGCCAAACCCGCATCGGGCTCGGTGGAAAGACCTTCACGATGCTGAAGTTCCGGAGCATGAAAGCGGGAGCAGAGACCAGGACTCACGAGAATCATTTTAAAGAGCTCGTCCAAAGCGGGGTGCCGATGGTGAAACTGGATTCTCTCAAGGACCGCCGCATCATTCCCGGAGGACGGCTCCTGCGGTGCACAGGTCTGGACGAATTGCCTCAGTTGTTTAACGTGCTGCTCGGCGATATGAGCCTGGTGGGCCCCCGGCCCTGCACGCCCTCCGAGATGGAATGCTATTCCGAACCGCAGCGGGCGAGATTTGAAGTGCTTCCCGGTATCACTGGATACTGGCAGGTGAACGGGAAAAACAAGACCACCTTCAATCAAATGGTGGAAATGGATATCCAGTACCGGGAGCGGATGTCGCTGATGTTCGATCTGGTGATCATGATGGGGACGCTGCCCGCACTCGCGATGCAGGCTCTCGAATCCCGCTGGAAAGTGGGCGGGTCGCGCCCGGCGACTCCCGCGCCCGGCGAAAACGAAAAGGCCTGAGGCCGGAGTCCACACAAAATTTTTATGAGTGAAACGATTAACGTCGGGGTGGTCGGATGCGGTTATTGGGGTCCCAATCTGATCCGCAACTTCAGAAGCCTTCCAAACTGCAACCTCAAGGCGATGTGTGACCTCAATGAGGATCGCCTGCGTCACCTGAAAGCGCTGTATCCTGAAGTCGCTTGCCTGACGGACTTCCGGCAGATGCTGGATGAAATGGATCTTCACGCGGTAGTCATCGCCGCTCCTGTCAAATACCACTATTCCCTCGCCAAGGCGGCCCTGCTGGCCGGCAAGCACACGATGATTGAGAAGCCGATGGCTTCATCCGTGGCGGAATGTGAGGAGCTCGTGGAAATCGCCGAACGGATGGGGCTGGCGCTCATGGTGGGCCACACGTTCCTTTACTCCGCCCCCGTGCGCAAGATCGTCGAGATCATCCGGAAAGGGGACATCGGAGAAATCCGCTCCATCACCGCCCGCCGTCTGAATCTGGGTCTCTATCAGAAAGATATCAACGTTACCTGGGACCTGGCACCGCATGACATCTCGATCATCCTCCACATTCTCGGGGAATTGCCGCACACGGTGAACTGTCAGGGAAATGCCCACGTCACTCCGGACATCGAGGACGTCACCAGTTTGTCCCTCTCGTTTCCGAACAACCGGTTCGCCACTGTGCAGAGCAGTTGGCTGGAGCCCCGGAAGGTGCGGGAGATGACGATCGTAGGCTCCCGCCGGATGATCGTATATGACGATCTCAAAACACAGGAGGCCATTCGCATTTATGATGTCCGCGTGGAACGCCCGCCTCACTACGACACGTTTGGCGAGTTCCAGTACGCTTACCATTACGGGGACAGCTACATTCCCTACATCCGGCAGGAGGAGCCGCTGAAGGCCGAGTGCCAGCATTTTCTCGACTGCATCGCGAGTGGAAAGACACCTCTGACTGATGGCCGGGCCGGGCTGGAACTGGT
>DATAIE010000060.1:0-3807 GCA_036262875.1 Verrucomicrobiales bacterium | reverse complement strand
ACGGCAGCCCCTTACCACGGAGGCGGAGCCTCAAAAGTGACGCGCAAGCCGGTGACCGGATGGGTAAACGAGATGCGGTGCGCGTGGAGGTGCAGGGGGGGATCGGTGAGGGCGAGCGTTTGGGTCTGGCCCATCCTTCGGCCCGGGAGATAGAGGGGATCGCCGAGGATGGGAAAACCGAGGTCCCAGAGGTGAATGCGGATTTGATTGGTGCGGCCCGTGAGGGGCCTGGCCTCGACCAGAGAAGTGCCGTCCGCATCCCGGCGGAGAACGCGACAGACGGTGCGGGAGGGCAGTGTGCCGGAATCCGTCGTCCGGGCCCCGAGTCTACCGGGCTCGTCCGAGATGGGCGCATCGCAGACAAATGCGTCCTCCGGGGGATGGCCCTGCACGCGGGCGAGATAGACCTTTTCGACTTCATCGCGCATGAACTGCTTTTGAATGAGGCCCGCAAAGTGGCGTGTGCGGCAGACTACGGTGACGCCGGTGGTATTGGCGTCGATGCGGTGAGCCGGGCGGGGCCGCTGCGGATGGAAAGCGACACTCAGCAGATACTGGAGTGTGTTGCGGTTGAAGCGTCCGCCCGGATGAAACGGAAGCGGCGCGGGTTTGTTGAGCACGATGAGAGCCTCGTCCACATGAAGCACGCGGAGGTCTGCATTCACGCCGGGCTCAAGAGTGGCCGGATGGAGATGGAGAATCTGCTGACCGGACCGGACGCGTGATTCCACCGTCAGAGGACGGCGGTCGTTGTCGAGCAGATGACCGGCTGCGGCCGCGGACTCCCAGAGTTCGCGGGGCTGATGCGGCAGAATGGCGGTGAGGAACTCTATCAGCGTCCTTTCGTCGCAGAAATCCGGCACGCGCAGCGGGCGGTAGTTATCATAAGGGATGGAACCGGGCAGGGGAGTGGCCGCGCGGCGCAGAGCGGATTCGTACGCTGCGCGCGTGAATTCCTGACGTTCCGCAGGTTCCTTAAAACAGTAGGGACAGGATTCTCCCGCAACGTAGCGCGGCGAGGCCTGCTCCTCAGCGGTGAGAGGGGACTGGCACGCATAGCACTGGGTAGCCTCCGATTCCTCAAGGTGAGGATCGAGTCCGACACGCTGATCAAAGACGAAACACTCGCCGTCATAATGGGCGCTGCCGCATTCCTCGAAGTACTTCAGGATACCGCCGTCGAGCTGGAAGATCGTTTTGAATCCCTCGCGCTCCATGAAGGGGCCTGCCTTTTCACACCGGATGCCGCCGGTGCAGAACATGACGACGGGTTGCTCCTTCATGGATTCCGGCATCCGGCGGACGGCGTCCGGAAACTGGCGGAAATGGGAAATGCCCGCAGGCAGGGCGTCTTTGAAGGTGCCCAACTTGACCTCGTAATCATTGCGGGTGTCGAGAAGCGTGACCGGGCGGCCTTCGTCGAGCCACCGTTTCAGTTCGCGCGGAGACAGCTTGGGAGAGGTGCGGGTGGCGGGATCGATGCCGTCCACGCCAAACGAGATGATCTCCTTTTTGATGCGCACGAGCATGCGCCGGAAAGGCTGCGATTCGCTGAGGCTGGTTTTGACTTCAAAATCCGCCATGCCGGGCAAAGCACGAAGCCGCTGAAGCAGCGTCTCTATTCCTTCACCTTCGCCCGCGACGAACAGATTGACGCCTTCCTCGCTGAGCAGAATCGTGCCCCGCAACCGCTGCTGCTTACAGAGAGCGAGCAGTTCCTCCCTCAGCGGTTTGAGATCTTTGAGGCGGACGAATTTGTAGGCGGCGATGTTGGTGACGGACATTCAAGGGAGAGGCGGAGTTCATCCTTGCACCGCCGCAGGGGAGCGCAACCAGACTCCCAGACCTGGTGCGACGGCAGCAGCGGGCCGGAGGCCAGGAGAGATACAGGTAAATTCGCGGCCCTTGCGCGGCACCTGAATCTGGTAAATAGGGGGGCAGGTAGCCTGACGGATGCCGGCTGATTCCGGAAACGGACTCGACAGGTGCCCGCTGGTCCCCAACTGCCGCCCGTCCGACGGGTCCATCGATCCCCGCCGCTATGTCCACTTCACCTGTCGCGCTCACCCCGGAACTGGTTCACAGTGTTTTTGCCCGCATCAGAAATGAGCTTTCGAAAAACATCGCCGGCCAGGATACGGTCATCAGCACGTTGCTGCTGAGTCTTTTTTGCCAGGGACACTGCCTGCTGATCGGGGTGCCGGGTCTCGCCAAAACGCTCCTGGTGCGCTCGCTGGCCGAGACGCTGGGGCTGAAGTTCAGCCGCATTCAATTCACGCCGGACCTGATGCCGGGGGATATTCTGGGGTCGGAAATCCTGCGTGAGGCAGGGGGGCGCGTGGAGTTCGACTATCAGTTAGGTCCGGTGTTTGCGAATCTGCTGCTGGCGGACGAGATCAACCGGACCCCGCCGAAGACCCAGTCCGCGCTGCTGGAGGCCATGCAGGAGCGGCGGGTCACGGTGGCGCGGCAGACGAGGGATTTGCCCTCTCCTTTCGTGGTGGTCGCCACGCAAAATCCCATCGAGCATGAGGGCACCTATCCGCTGCCGGAGGCGCAGTTGGACCGCTTTATGTTTTCGATCAATGTCGGCTACCCGGGACGGGATACGGAGGTGGAAATTGTGCGCCGCACGACACAGGCACCCGTCACGGGATTGAAGCCGGTGGTGACCGGAGACGAATTGCTGGCGGTGGAACAGGTAGTGCGCGCCGTGCCGGTGGCGGAGCATGTCCTGCGCTATGCCGTGGATCTCGCCTGTGCCACGCGGCCCGGGGAGCACGGGGCCTCGCAGACGGCGAAGAACTATTTCGAATGGGGCGCGGGCCCGCGGGCATCGCAGTATCTCGTCCTTGGCGCGAAAGCGCTCTCACTGATGAGCGGCCGGTCCGCGCCGGAGACTTCCGATGTGCGCGAGGTGGCGCCCTACGTTTTGCCTCACCGCATCGTTCCCAACTACCGGGCTACGGGTGAGGGCTTGCGTCCGGCGCAGCTCATCGAGGCCCTCGTGAAGGAAGTGCCCGAGCCTGCCTACTAACAAGCTGCATCGCCCGGTCCCGCGCCATGCCACTGCCTGACTCCCTCAACGCGGCGAAAGTCCGTAAGTTGCCTCCCATCCCTGGGCGAAAAGAGGTCAAGGTGCCGCCCGTTCCCTCGTCGCGCGGCAGCAAGGTGCTCAAGGCGGCGGACCTTGAGCCATTGAAAAATCTGCTGCTCTTTGCGCAGTCTGTAGTGGAGGGATGGTTCGCTGGAAAGCACCGGTCGCTGGACTTCGGATCCAACGCGGAGTTTGTAGAACACAAGGCCTACGTGCCGGGCGACCCGGTGGCCCACCTCGACTGGAAGGTCTTTGCCCGCAGCCGGAGACTCGTGGTGCGGAAGCACCGGGAGGAAAAGCAGATGTCCGCCAATCTCGTGGTGGATGTCAGCGGTTCCATGGCCTACAAGGCGCCGGGCCGCGAAGGCAAGCACCTGCGGGCGGCAAAGATCGCAGCGGCTCTCGCCTACCTCATGCAAAAGCAGGGGGACCAGTTTTCATTGTCCCTGTTCAACGATACGCTGGTGAAACACATCCCTGCGGGGGGAACGAGACGGCATCTTTTTGACTGCCTGGCGGCGCTGGAGGACCGGCTGGACCTGAACCGCGGCCTAACGGGTGCGCACAGCGTCCTTGATCTGTGTGTCCCGCTTTTCAAACGGCGGGGCAGCATCATTTTCATTTCCGACTTCTTTACGGATCTCGACCGGTTCTTCGACGCCATCGCGCAGTTTCAGCACCGTCGTTTCGATATCCTGCTGCTGCACGTG
>DATAIE010000059.1:0-1792 GCA_036262875.1 Verrucomicrobiales bacterium | reverse complement strand
ATTTTTGCCCGGTCGTGCCGGAGGGGAGTGCGCGGATCGCATTGCGCCGCAGTTTGGGGTCTTTGGCCAGCAGGGCGGCGCTCAGCGTCGCCTCGTCCAGTGCGCCCAGTCCCTGCAAGACCCACAGCGCATGCAGCGCGCCGACCGAACCGTCATTGGCGGCGAGGACCTTTTTCAGGCCATCGACGGAGGCGGTGTGCCTGCCTTCCACCAGGAGGCGCTGAGCGGTGAGGCGGCGCTCCAGGACATCGGAGTTCAGCGCGGCGGTGAGTTGCGCGGGGTCTTTGGGATCCAGTTTTTGCAGGGCGGCGGGCTGCGGGGCTTTGTTCCAGACCACCCGGTAAATGCGGCCCCGGGCGTGATCGCGCAGGTCATTTTCGTGTGCGCCGCCGGGACCGGTCCTGGCATTGTAGCCGCCACTGCGCTCGCTGGGCGTGGGGTTGTGCTGGATGATGAAATTCTGCCAGTCGGCAAACCACACCGCACCGTCCGGCCCTACATCGGCGAAGACGGGAGACATCCATTCATCGGTGCTGGCCACGAGATTGAAGCCATCGCCTGCGGTCATGCCGGCACCGGCGGGTTGCACGTCCATGAGCGAGATGGTTTTCATCGTGGGCTCGCAAACCATCGCCTTGCCCTGGAGGCGGGGTGGCAGGCTGGAGGAGTAGATGAAATTGCTGCCTGCGGCTGCGGTATAGCCTCCCATGATGTCCACCTGACGATAGTTCGGAGTAATGGTGTGGACGTTTTCCTCCGTATTGATTTTCTTCGCCGTCATGACGCGCATGCCGGCAGGGACATGGCTGGCGGGGATGCCGCCGTAGAAAATGGGGGCGCCATTCGCAGTGCCGCCAAACTGATCGCCGGCCTCATTGGCGCTCTGGCCCCACGAGTTGTTGGTGAACTGATGCAGGAACTCCAGCGCCGAGCCGTCGGCTTTGAAGCGATAGGTGCCCTGCGTGAACTTCCTCCGCTCGCCGCCCACAGTGCCGTCGAAGGCGGAATAACCGACGCACCCGTAGAACCAGTTGTCGATGCCATAGTGGAGATTGCTCGCCTGCGCGTGAGTGTCGCCGATGCCCCAGCCGGTGATGAGATCGCGGCGCTCGTCAGCTTTGTCGTCGCCGTTCGTGTCTTTCAGAAAAAGGAAGCGCGGCGGCTGTGATACAATAAGTCCGCCATTCGCAAACGTCAGGCTGGTGGGGATATTCAGATGTTCGGCGAAGACGGTGAACTTGTCCGCCTTGCCGTCGCCATCGGTATCCTCACAGATTTTGATGCGGTCATTGCCCTCGCCGCCGGGCGTCACACCATGCGGGTAATCGCTCGTCTCCGCCACCCAGCAGCGGCCGCGCCCGTCCCATGCGAGGCAGATGGGTTTCATGATGTCCGGCTCCGCGGCGAAGAGTTCCAGCCGCAGATCCGGCGCGACCTGAGTGCGCTCCATGCTGCCCTTCACGCTGAGCGGATGCTGATACGTGAGCGGCTGCGGGCGGCGCTCGTAGTTCGCCACGGTCGGCTTCGGTTCGCGCCGCTCGGCTTCACGGGCCTGGAGGAACTGCTCCCACCCGGCCCGGCGCGCCGAACCGGCTGCGGTGAGCAGTTTCTCCTTCAGCGGATCGAGGAAATCAGCCGGGGCGGGATTACCGGTGGCGATGGAAAAATCAGCGGTCACCACTTTCGTCTGCGCGGCTCCACTCAGCGCTGGAAATGCGCCCGCCGGAGCATCGAGGAGAACGGCATCGAATTGGGTGATCCAGTCTGCGGTGACCTGTGCGGGATCGGCGGT
>DATAIE010000058.1:0-4293 GCA_036262875.1 Verrucomicrobiales bacterium | reverse complement strand
CCTCTTCTTCACTCACCCCCTCCTGAAGGTCTTTGAGATAGGCTTTGATGCGCGCGGCGTCGCCTTTTCCGTCGATGTGATAGAAATAGTAAGTAAGGAGACAAGCTACCCCGTAGTTGAACCCGCCGTCCATCTGGAAGTCCCGGTAGCTCATGGTCATGAACCGGCTCAGCGGCGGCATGGTGATGTTCCGCCCCAGTGCCCGTCCGCCTTCGCCGTCCTTGCCGTAAGCGGTGACGGATTCCACGACGGAGGTTCTGTTCGTGGACACCCGGTAGCGCCCGAAATTGTAAGGGGTATTGGCGGTGTATTCCGCGGAGCCTTCGATATACCAACTCGCCTGTTTCACGGAGCTCTCCATGACGGCGTGGGTGATCTCGTGAGAAAGGACGTGGTAATCCCGCGCGCTGGCATCGACGGTGTACTCTTTGCCTACTTTTTTCACGCCCAGGCTTTGCAGCGGCACGAGCACGCGCGTGTCCCCGTTCCTGCTCTCCATGCAGACACCGGCTGAGCCCTTTCTGCCGCCCGCCTCCACATAGTCGCCAAACGCTTCAAAAAGGATGACAGGGTAGAGTTTCTCCCGGGGAGCCGTTCCCCGATTATTGAGAGGAAGGAGCCGCAGCAGTTCGTGAGTGGCCTCAAACACCCGTGCGCAAGCGGCCACGAGACGGCCTTTCAGAGGGACATCGCACTTGAACTCAAAATGCGGACTTTGGTAAATATAGACTTTCGCTGCGTCGTCCTCCCTGATGGTGCGGATCTCCAGTTCACCCACCACGGCGACCTCGACCGGCCACGGACCGGTAAAACCAATGGGACCGGCTCCTCCCATGCCCACAGTCCCAATCGCGGGCTTTGGCAGGGGCGGCGGCATGGGCAATGCCGGACTGGGCGAAGGACCCGCCGTCTTGTTCTTCGCCCGCCACCGGGCCACAAACTCACGGTCCGGCTTGCTCAGGGTCTCAAGATTGACCTTCGTGGTTTTGCCGCCGGGCAGCTTGATGGTGACAGTGGTATCGTCCGCGCCTACCGTTTCCGCCTGCACCGTCCGTCCCTGGATGTCCGTCCACGTGCGGGCCGTGGCGGTGCAGACCATGCTTATCAGAAGTGACAGCGGCAGCAGTTTACCCGGGGCGGCAGGGAGTCGAGGCATAGACAGAGGCAGGGAGGATGACAGGAACGCTGTTTTTTGTCCATCCTTCAATGGCGAAGTCACCCAGAAATCGGGATGAACAGTAAGGGAATGCCCTCTTGTTTTGTCATCTTGCGCTTTCCGTCTCCCGCGGGCAAATCGGCTTATGACGCGACCTGATTCCGCCGCTTTGCTGACGCTCACACCCGAGGGGAGGGTGGAGTGGCATGCGCACAGCGGGGAGTTGGGGCCAGGAGACTTTCCGGCAGCGACGCTGCGGGATCTGGAAAAGGAGTTTGCGGCCTCGGCGGCGCGCGGGCTCCTGCGGCTGGCGGCCGTTTCCATGAGCGAACCGGTGCCGGATTCACTGAACTACTTCCGGGGGCTGGTGCAGGAATACCTCACGCGGCTTTGTCACATCCCCCGCCTGCGGGAGGACGGCTGGCAGGGCGGTCCGGAAGTGCCGGATGACGCGTCGCTGGATACACTCATTGCGGCGGCCCCGCCGCTGCCGGGAATGGAATTCCTGACACGGGCGGTGCTCGCAGGTCTCTGGCTGGCGCTGAATGGAGAGATGTCCCGGCGGATTGCCGCCCACGCAGGCGATGCGGGGAAGGTGCTCGCGGAAATCAACCGGTCGTGGCGGCTCGTGGGGCGCGTCACGCTGCACCTTGCGGAAAACAAGCGCAGCCCGGAGTTTCCCTTCGCGTTTCTCGCCACCTACAGCCACCGCATGGATGCGCGCGGCAAGGTGCAGCATCTGCCGCTGGCCCAGGCGCTGCGCGATTCCGCGGCGGAGGGAAACCGGCAACTTCTCCAGACCCTGCTCGCCCCTCTGCACGAGGCGTCCGGCACAAGTGCGCTGCTGCGCGACATGATCGAAAGCCGCCGCATCTTCCAGCCGCTCGCATGGACGCCGGAGGAGGCGTGGCAGTTCCTGCGCGAGATCCCCCAATTTGAAGATGCCGGTCTCATGGTGCGCGTGCCGGACTGGTGGAGCGGCGGGCGAAGTGTCTCGCGACCGGCAGTGACCGTCACCGTGGAAAGCGGCGAGCAGCGCAAGGGCATGGGCGTGGACGCGCTGCTGAGCTTCAGCGTGGACGTGGCCATGGGTGGCGAAAAGCTGACGCCGGAGGAGCTGGCGCGTATCCTTGCCAGTGAAGCGCCCCTCATTTCGCTCAAAGGCCAGTGGGTGGAGATCGACCGCGCCAAACTCCGCGAGGCTCTCGACAAATGGCGGCAGGCAGCGGCGGCGAGCCTCAACGGCATCCCGTTTCACGTGGGTCTCCGGATGCTCGCCGGAATGGGAACCGCCGCCGGAGAAGCGGAAGACCTCGCGGCCAGCGGTGAATGGACGGCTTTTGCCGCCGGCGGGAAACTGCGGGAACTGCTCGCGAAGCTCCGCGATCCGGCGCGTTATCTAACGGATGAAACGCCCGTGCCCGGACTGCGCGGTACCCTGCGCCACTACCAGCGCACAGGAGTGAACTGGATGCACTTTCTCAGCGGCATGGGCCTGGGAGCATGTCTCGCCGATGACATGGGCCTGGGCAAAACGCTACAGGTGATCTCACTGCTGCTCATCCGCCGGGAGGAACGCCGGGTGCCACGCCCCAGTCTTCTCGTGGTGCCGGCCTCACTCCTGGGGAACTGGCGGCGCGAACTGGAGAAATTCGCACCCGGTCTGGAATACCTCATCGCCCATCGTTCGTGGCAGGACAGCGCGGCGATGAAACGACTGCTGGAGGGCACGCACCCGGCGCTGCGCGGGGACGCGGTGATCATCACCACCTACACGATGCTCGGCAAGCTGGAGGGACTCAGCAGGATCGACTGGGATGTGGCGGCTCTCGACGAGGCGCAGGCCATCAAAAATGCGGGCACCGGCCAGGCGCGGACGGTGAAAAAACTGCGCGCCGCTTTCCGGCTGACGCTCACGGGCACCCCGGTGGAAAACCGCCTCGCGGACCTGTGGGGCCTCTTCGATTACATCAATCCGGGGCTGCTGGGAGGACCGCAGGCGTTTGCGCAGTCCACGGCGCGCATGGCCAAAAGTGAGCGCGGCTTTTCCCCGCTGCGGAAGCTGGTGCAGCCTTACATTCTGCGGCGCATGAAGACCGATCCCGGGGTGGCTCCCGATCTTCCTGACAAAACGGAGGTGACCGCTTTCTGCCATCTCAGCAAACGTCAGGCGACGCTCTACCAGCGGGCGGTGTCGGCGATGTCAAAAGAGCTGGCGGGTGCGGAGGACGGCATTCAGCGGCAGGGGGTGGTGCTCGCTTCTCTCATGCGGCTGAAGCAAATCTGCAATCACCCCAGCCAGTTCAGCGGGGATGCGAACTTCCTGCCGGAGGAGAGCGGGAAATTCGAGCGCTTGAAGGAACTCGCTCTCCACATTGCCGACCGGCAGGAGAAGGTGCTCATCTTCACTCAGTTCAAAGAGATGACCGCGCCGCTGGCGGATTATCTGGCCACGGTGTTTGGCCGCAGCGGCCTCGTGCTGCACGGGGGAACGGCAATCGGTAAACGCGCCGAACTCGTCACCCGTTTTCAGGAGCCCGGCGGCCCGCCGTTTTTCGTCATTTCCGTCAAAGCCGGCGGCACGGGGCTCACCCTCACCGCGGCCAGTCACGTGATCCACTTTGACCGCTGGTGGAACCCGGCGGTCGAGGACCAGGCCACCGACCGCGCCTTCCGCATCGGCCAGACGAAGAATGTAATGGTGCACAAATTCGTCTGCGAAGGCACCCTGGAGGAGCGCATCGACGAACTCATTCAGGGAAAGAAGGCGCTGGCGTCCGATATTCTGGGGAATGACGACGGCGCGGCCCGCGTACTGACGGAGATGACGGATGCGGACTTGCTGAATTTCGTCCGTCTGGACCTCAGTTCCGCGGGGTAGTGCCGCGGTTCCGGATCGTCGTATGTATACGACAAAGTGGTGCAGGTTTTGTCTCCGACTAGAGCATATTAAATAAAACTATAGCCACAGACGGCGAACCAGTGAAGGGCGTCTTTGGCGGTGACGGAAGCCAGTGCGGCCCCGATGGCGTTGAGCAGTGTGTCTGCGGTGCGGGCCTCCGTGCGGCGGAGAAAGGCCTTCACTTTGCTCCACATCATTTCGATGGGATTGAGATCCGGCGAATACGGTGGCAGGA
>DATAIE010000057.1:0-12360 GCA_036262875.1 Verrucomicrobiales bacterium | reverse complement strand
GCGTTTCCTCTCCCATCCAACCCTTAACCCCGCCCGCACCAGCGCATGTTAAGCATCTCAGGATCAAAGTCCTCCCGTTTTTGCGACGGAGTGTCGCGGCGTGGTTTTCTTCGTTTGGGAGCCCTGGGTCTTGGGGGGCTGGCTCTCCCGCAGCTTTTGAGGGCGGAGGCCCGGCAGGCCGTGAAGAGCAGCAAGTCGGTCATTATGATTTTCCTCCCTGGGGGCCCTCCTCACCAGGACATGTGGGACTTGAAAATGGAAGCTCCGGCGGAAATCCGCGGCGAGTTCAACCCCATCCGGACGAAGGTGCCGGGGATCGAAATCTGTGAGCTGTTCCCGAAGATGGCGGCAAGGATGGACCGGTTTTCCATCATCCGCAGCATCGTGGGAGCCACGGGAGAGCATGCGTCAGACCAGTGTCTCACCGGAAAGAACAGACAAAACGTACCCGCGGGCGGATGGCCGAGTCTTGGCTCCGCGATCTCAAAGCTCCAGGGGCAGGCTGTGCCGGGCATGCCGGCCTTCGTAGGGCTGTCGCCGAAGATGGCCTTCAAAATGTGGGCCGATCCGGGGAAGTGCGGCTTCCTGGGGCCGGCGCACTCGGCCTTCCAGCCCAATGGCGGCGGCGCGGAGGACCTGGTCCTGAACAACGTCTCGCTGGACCGGCTGAAGGACCGGCGGGGATTGCTCGCCAGTTTTGACAACCTGCGGCGCGAAGTGGACGCCACGGGAATGATGGAGGCGATGGATGCCTTTCAGCAGCAGGCCATGGGGGTGCTCACCTCCAGCAAGCTCTCGGAGGCGCTCAATCTCGACAAGGAGGACCCAAAGGTCCGCGCCCGTTACGGCGGCGGCACGATGAAGTGCCGGGACGACGGTGGCCCGGAATGTCCGGAGCAATTCCTGATGGCCCGCCGTCTGGTGGAGGCCGGGGTGCGCTGTGTCACCCTCGGCTTCAACCGCTGGGACTGGCATGGCCGGAATTTCGGCCAGGCCCGCGAAGTCTTCCCGCAACTCGACAACGGCCTCACCGCGCTGGTGGACGACCTGCATTCCTCTGGCATGGACAAGGATGTCTCCGTCATTGTATGGGGCGAATTTGGCCGCACCCCGCAGATCAACAAGGACGCCGGACGCGATCACTGGCCCCGCGTCTCCTGCGCCGCCCTCGCCTGCGGCGGCATGAAGCACGGTCAGGTCATCGGATCCACGGACCGCCTCGGAGGCGAAGCCGCCTCAAGGCCTGTGGATTTCCAGGAGGTCTTCGCCACGCTCTATCACAACATGGGCATCGACATCCGCACCGCCACCATAAACGACCTCGGTGGACGCCCGCGGTATTTGGTAGAGGAACAGTTTAAACCGATTCCGGAATTGATCGGATAATCATTTTTCCACGCTATGTTGAAGACGATCTCACTGATTTGCGCCCTGGTCCTCGCCGGGCTCGTTTCAGTGTGGTTTTATTTCAGCGGTCCGGGCTTTGGCGGAACGTTGGCTTCGCTGCAACTTGTCGACGGGTCTGAATACAATGTCAGCCAGCAATGGAACAGCATCGGCGAACCCTATCAAGTCAGCTTCTATATGAAGCCGCCCGGCGGCACCTGGGGCTGGTGTTACATCGACCACCAGTCGGAACGGTGGAGGAATACGAAACTGGAGTTCGTTGAAAAGAAGAACGAGGTGCGCGTGACCGAAAATGGAAAACTGATGGCCGCGCTCGACCGTTCCAAAAAGGAATTTGTTCTCCACCGGTACACAGAGCCGAGATCCGTGCCGGCGCCCCAAACGGAGAACCAGAATCCTCCGCTCTGAATTTCCCACACCCGCCACGCATGCTTACACTTTCCTCCCGCAACTCCTCCGGTTCCTTTTGCGACGGCCTTTCCCGCCGCTCGTTCCTGCGTATCGGTGCCATGGGACTCGGCGGTCTTTCGCTTTCGCAACTCCTCCGCGCCGAGGCACAGACAGGAAAGGGAAAGTCGCAAAAGTCGCTCATCATGATCTACCTGCCTGGCGGACCGCCGCACCAGGACATGTATGATATCAAGACGGAGGCACCGTCGGAAATCCGCGGCGAGTTTTCAGAGATCGCCACCAATGTGCCGGGGATCCGCATCTGTGAACTGCTTCCGGGCATGGCGAAGATCGCGGACAAACTCGCCTTCGTGCGCAGCGTGGTGGGAGCAAAGGACCGGCATGAATCCTTCCAGTGCCTCACCGGACGTCTGAACGAAAAGCCGCCTCCCGGAGGCTGGCCGGAAATCGGTTCGGTGGTGTCCAAGGTGCAGGGCAGCACCGGCTCAGCTGTGCCGCCGTATGTGAATCTCTCGCAGAAGATGCAGCACGCTCCCTACAACCAGGGGCGCGGCAGTTTCCTCGGCATTGGCCACAGCCCGTTCATGCCGCTCGGCAGCGTGAAGGATGACATGACGCTCAACGGCGTGACCCTGGAGCGGCTCGCGGACCGGCGTTCGCTGCTCACGTCCTTCGACGGCTTCCGCCGCGATGCGGATGCCTCCGGTGCCATGGCGGGCCTGGATGACTTTGAATCGCAGGCCTTCGACATTCTCACTTCCTCGCGGCTGCTCAAGGCCCTCGACGTTTCCGGTGAGTCTGACAAACTTCGCGCGCGATACGGCAAAGGCACCGCACAGGTGCAGGGCGATGCCGCGCCGCGGCTCAACGAACAGTTTTTGCTGGCCCGCCGTCTGGTGGAGGCGGGAGTGCGGGTGGTCACCCTCAGCTACAGCTTCTGGGACTGGCACGGCAGCAATTTCAACAACGCGCGGCAAAACCTGCCGGACTTCGACCAGGCGGTATCCGCCCTCGTTGAAGACCTGCATCAGCGCGGCATGGACAAGGACGTCACCGTGCTGGCATGGGGCGAGTTTGGCCGCACTCCGCGCATCAACAAAGACGGCGGACGCGATCACTGGCCTAACGTTTCCTGCGCCCTCATGGCCGGCGGCGGCATGCACACCGGTCAGGCCATCGGCGCGACGGACCGCCAGGGTGGTGAAGCCGTGGAGCGCCCGGTGCATTTTGAAGAAATCTTCGCCACGCTCTATCACAATCTCGGAATCAACCCCACCACGACGACGGTGCCCGATCTCACGGGCCGCCCGCATTATCTCGTGGACGGCACATGGCAACCCATGAAGGAGCTGATCGGATGAAAGCCCGTGTTTTTCTAACATTGTTCACCGCCCTGCCCGCAGCGTGGGCCGGGCAGGGACTCGAACTGCACACGGGAGTGCCCGGCGGCAAGCCCGCCACCCTGAAAGGCCGGGACGCCACCCTCCAACTGGTGGCTACGGCCACCCCGGCTGACAAGGCGCCGTTCGACGTCACCCGTGCCGTTGCGTGGACTGTCGATCCGCCGTCAGTCCTCGCCGTTTCGACCACCGGTGTGGCCACCCCCCTCACGGATGGCACGGCAACCGTCACCGCCGTCTCCGGCGATGCCAAAGCTACGGCCACCATCAGCGTCAGCGGATCCTCCGCATGGCGCACTGCGAACTTCACTCACGAGATCGTGCCGCTGTTTACCAAATACGGATGCAATGGCGGCGGCTGCCACGGCAAGAGTGAGGGACAAAACGGATTCAAGCTTTCCCTGCTGGGATTCGAACCTGGTGAGGACTACGAGCACCTCGTCTTTGAGTCCCGGGGAAGACGCCTGTTCCCCGCCGCGCCGGAGAACAGTCTGCTCATGCTGAAGGCCACCGGCGAGATGCCGCACGGCGGCGGAGCGCGCATGGAGCGCGGCACGCCGGACTATCTCACGCTGGTGCGCTGGATGGAGCAGGGTGCACCCGCCGGCAGCCCGGATGATCCGCATCCGGTAAGCATTGCCGTCTTTCCCGCAGAACGTCTGCTGCAGCCGGAGAGCACCCAGCAGATTCAGGTGACCGCTCAATATTCTGACGGCTCATTCCGCGACATCACCACGTCCGTGCAGTATGACAGCGTCTCGAAGGACATGCTGGAGGTGAGTACCACCGGCCTTGTGAAAGCCGCGAAGCAAACCGGGGACGCCGCCGTGATGATCCGCTATAAGGAAATGGCGGGCGTCTTCCGCGCGACGGTTCCCCTCGGGGCTCCCATGAGCGAATTTCCGCCGGAGCGCAATTTCATCGACCGCCATGTCTTCGCGAAACTGCGTACACTCGGCCTGCCGCCCAGCGGGGTCTGCGATGATGCCACTTTCCTGCGCCGCGTCACGCTGGACATCGCCGGTCGCGTGCCCACCACGGCGGAAGCCGAAGCCTTCCCCGCTGATAAAAACCCTGACAAACGGGCCGCGCTCGTGGACCGGCTGCTGGCAGGTACCGACTACGCCGAATACTTCGCCGGCAAGTGGTCCTCTTTGTTGCGCAACAAACGCGGCAACAGTCCGGCGCGCACGACCTACGCTTTTCATTCATGGCTCAAGGAAAGCCTGAACAGTAACAAGCCCTACGATCAATTCGTCCGCGAAATTCTCTCCGCCTCCGGCAGTCTCAGCACGAATCCCGCCTCCGGCTGGTACCGCGCTGTCACCAAACCTCAGGAACAGCTTCAGGATGTGGCCCAGGTCTTCTGCGGTCAGCGCCTCCAGTGTGCGCAGTGCCACCACCATCCCTACGAGAAGTGGAGCCAGCAGGACTACTTCGGCTTCGCCGCCTTCTTCTCCAACGTAGGCCGCAAGCCCGCAGACGAACCCGGTGAAGAAGCCGTCTTCAATCAATGGAAGGAAGCGACGGCCATCAACATCAAGACACAGAAGCCGGTGAAGCCGACGCCTCTCGGCGGCGCGACTCTTGATCTCAAGCCGCAGGACGATCCGCGGCGCGCCCTGGCCTCATGGCTGACGGCACCGGAAAATCCGTTCTTCTCAAAGATGCTGGTGAACCGTTACTGGAAACACTTTCTCGGTCGCGGCCTGGTCGAACCGGAGGACGACCTGCGCGTCACGAATCCGGCCACCAATCCCGCGCTGATGGACGGGCTGGCCTATTTCTTCACGGAAAGCAAATACGACCTGAAGGCACTCGTCCGCGTCATTTGCCTCAGCAGCACCTATCAACTTTCGAGCCTGCCGAATCAATACAATGCGGCGGACCGTCAGAACTTCAGCCGCTTCTTCCCGCGCCGTCTGCCGGCGGAGGTCCTCCTTGATGCCATCGATACGGTCACAGGCATGCCTACCAAATTCTCCGGACAGCCTGCCGGAGCCCGCGCCGTTGCGCTGCCGGACGACAGCTTCAATGCGGGCAGTTATTTCCTCACCGTCTTCGGCCGCCCGGACAACGCCAGCGCCTGCGAATGCGAGCGTTCACTCGACAGCAGCCTCGCCCAAAGCCTGCACCTCCTGAACTCCAAAGGCCTCCAGGAAAAACTCGCCGGTGCAGAAGGCCGGGCCGCGACCCTCGCGAAAGACAAGGCTCCCTCCGAAGACCGGGTCCGCCGCCTGTTCCTTACCCTGAATGCCCGCACGCCATCGACAGAGGAGACCAAAAAGGCCGTGGACTACGTCACCACCCGCGAAGGCAAAGCCTCTGCTTGGGAGGACCTCATCTGGGCTCTGATGAACTCGAAGGAGTTTCTCTTCAATCACTAGCAACCAGGGAATGTCCGGACGCATCCTTCTCTCCCTTCTTCTTTCCCCTGTCGCGTTTGCACAGCTTCCGGCGGCCCGCCTCGACGGGCTCTTCCCGCCCGGTGGACGTGTTGGCTCCGAAGTTGAGATCAGCCTTGAGGGCACCGATCTCGATGGCGTGAAAGAACTTCTCTTTGACCATCCTGGTTTTAAGGCCGCGCCGGTGGAAGGCGCGAAGTTCAAGGTGACGATCGCGCCGGAAGTTCCCCCTGGTCTGCACACGGTGCGCGCATCGGGTCTCTACGGCATTTCCACCAGTGCCGTTTTTGTGGCCGGCACTCTGCCGGAAGTAAAAGACGGAGGCACGAATCACACTCGCGCCACTGCCGCCACACTGACGCTGCCGGTGACAGTCAACGGCATCGGCGATGCCGACGCCGCGGACTTTTACCGCTTCACCGCCGCAAAGGACCAGCGCATCGCCGTGGACTGCGCCGCACAGCGCATCGATTCACCGCTCAGCGCCGTGCTGAGCCTCCGGAATGCAGACGGCCAGGAAATCAGTCCGCGCCGCACCCGCATGGACCGCGATGCGGCCCTCGAATTCACGGCCCCCGCCGGCGGTGAATACACACTCGAGATTCACGACATGACATGGCGCGGCGGCGGATCTTATCACTATCGTCTTACCCTGTCATCGCCGCAGGAGACCCCGTCACTGCCCCCTCCTCAACCTTTGGCCGGTGCCGTGAGTCCTTCACCGGAATCGCCGGTCGTTGACGAGAAGGAGCCCAATGATACCGCCACGACCCCTCAGGCGCTCACCTTTCCCTCGGGAGTTTCCGGCAGACTGGACGAAGACTGGTTTTCCTTCACTGTCGAAAAAAGCCGCACTGTTGTCGCGGAGGTCTATTCCCACCGGCTGGGGGAACCATCGGATCCCGTGATGGTCGTGCACAAAGTAACACGCGATTCCAAAGGAGAGGAAAAGAGCAGCCAGGTTTCGGAGTTCGATGACACCGCCGCTCCTCCAGGAGCCGAACGCTTCCGCGCCGCGTCGCGCGATCCGTCAGGGACGATCGCTTGTGAAGCGGGGACCACTTACCGCATCATGATTGTGGACCGCTTTAACACCGGTGCCCGCTACCGGCTCGTGCTGCGTGAAGCCAGGCCCGATTTTCAACTGCTGGCCATGCCGGAGAGTCCCGCCTCGGACGCCAAGTCTGTATTGCGATGGACTCCACTGCTGCGCCGCAATGGAAGCGCCGCGATCACTGCGGCCCTGCTGCGCCTCGATGGATTTGACGAAGCAGTCACGCTCAAAGTATCGGGTCTGCCCGCGGGAGTGACCGCGGAGGAGACCGTCCTTCCCCCGGGCATTTCCTCCGGTGCCATTGTATTACACTCGGCGGCGGATGCAAAACCATGGGCCGGACGAATCCAAATCACCGGGCAGGCAGGCGCTCTCACTCATACCGCCCGTGAAGTCACTCCCCGCTGGAGCGTGGGGGACACCGGCGCGGACCGCGTGGACATGCGACTCAGCGGGGACGGTTTTGTTCTCGGCGTCAACGCGGTCGAAGCCGCGCCCCTCGCAGTGGAGGCACCGGGACCCCGCGTCTACGAAACCTCCCTCGCGGGCACCATCGAAATTCCCGTAAAATTTGTTAGAGACAAAAGCCTGAAGGGATTCAAGGGTGAGTGGGAAGCGGCTCTTTTTGGAATGCCTGGCCTCCGCCAGTGGAAACCGGTGAAGCCTGCCGGCGATGCAACGGAGGCGAAACTCTCGCTCAGCCTGACAAAGAAAGACGGCAATCAATTCACCGCCGGCACCTGGAACGTCTACGCCGCCGCCCGCGGCACCGTGCGATGGCAACCGGAGGAGAAAACCCCGGTGCGAGAATTGAAAGACGCCGCGTTCTCCGCTCCCATCACGGTGAAGATCGCGCCTTCACCCGTATTCCTGTCCGGCCCTTCCGAAGTGACCGCGGCCCGCGGTGCGAAAGCGGAATGCGCTCTGAAACTGGACCGCCGTTACGGATTCGCCGGTGACGTGGACCTGACGCTGCGCGCTCCGGAAAACGCAAAATTCCTCACTGCCGCCAAAGTGAGCGCCGCCAAAGCCGCGGAGGCGAAAGCGGTGATCGAATGCACCTCCGGTGCAACGCCGGGCAAATACGCCTGCACGCTGGAGGCGAAATGCCAGTGGAACGGCGAAGAACTTTTCACCCGCCACGAGGTTAGCGTGGTGATTCCCCCATGATAAAGCCTCTCGCTTTCCTCATCACTGCGGCCACCGCCTCCGCCGCGGCCCTGCCGGTGACGGACCTCAAACGCAGCACTCCGGTCGATTTTGCGAAAGAGGTGTTTCCGGTTCTGAAGCAAAACTGCCTCGCCTGCCACAATGCCACCAAGGCGAAGTCCGGGCTGAACCTCGAAACGCCCGAACTCATCCTCAAAGGCGGTGACAACGGGCCCGCCGCTGTACCGGGGCGAAGCGCAGAGAGCCTGCTGCTCAAGAACGCGGCCCATGCGGAGGATCCGGTGATGCCTCCTCCCGGCAACAAGGTGAACGCTGTCGATCTCACGGGCGATCAACTGGGTCTGTTAAAGTTGTGGATCGATCAGGGGGCAAAGGGCACGGCCCCGGGACAGGAGGCAGGAATTGTGTGGCGTGGTTTTCCGGGTGGTGCGGCGGCGGTGGGTGCCGTGGCGGTTTCCCCTGGCGGCACTGTCGCCGCGGCGGCGCGGGGCAGCGCGGTCACTCTCTTCGATGTCAGCACCGGTCTCCCGCTGGGAAACCTCAGTGACCCCGCTCTCGCAAAACTGGATCTCTACCGCAATCACCCTGTCGCCGACCGCGACGCGGTCATGGCGATGGCTTTTGGAGCGGATGATCTGCTCGCCACCGGAGGCTACCGGACCGTTCGTCTCTGGCGGCGGGCGGCTTTCCTGACAAAAACGGAAAATGCGGCGCTGCCTGAAACACCACTGTGTCTTGCTTCCTCCGGCACCTGGGCCGCCGCGGGTGATGCCGCCGGACACGTATGGTTTTGGAATACCGCCGTGGACAAGCCCCAGGCGGCGGAACTGAAGGACCATACCTCCCCTGTGAAGGCGCTGGCCATTTCGCCCGATGCACAGTTGATCGTATCCACAGCAGAGGATCGCAGCGTGCGCGTCTGGAGTGTGACGGAGAAGAAGGCGGTCTTCCGCGCGGAGTCTCCGGTACCGCTCATGGCTCTTCGATTTTTGAAAAACGGCACTCTCCTCGCTGCGGCAGGCAATGACGGCATGCTCCGCATCTATCCATTTCCCAAAGAGGTGCCTCCGGAGACGCCAAAGCCCTCCGGAGAATACCGTCTCGCCGACAAGGCCCCCGCTTTCTTTACCGCCCTGGATGCTGCCGGCACGCAGGTCCTGTGGGGATCAGGCGATGCCGTGCTGCATGTGTTCGACGCCGCCACCGGAAAGCCGGTCAGAGACGTGACCTGCGAGCATCCCGCAGCCCGGCACATAGCCGAAACCGCCCGGCGCGTCCAGTCCGCCCAGCGTCAGGCCGACGTGCGCAAATCCCGCGCCACCGCCGCAGCCGACAGTGCCGGCAAGGAAAGTGAGGCAGTAAAGACTTCCAATACAGAGATGGAAAAGACCCGCGCCGCATGGCAGCGCAAACAGGAGGAAGCCAGTGCCGCCGCCGCAGCCCTCCGCGCCATGCCTGAGGATAAAGGCCGCATCGACGCAGCCGCCAAAGTCACCAAAGAAGCCGCCGCCGCCGAGCGCGCCTTCACGAATGCCCGCACCAATGCGGAACTCTCCGTCCGCCTCGCGGGTCAGTCCCTCCAGGCAAAGGTCGCCGCCGAGGCCGCTCTCGCGGCGGCGCTGTCCAGCCTGGCTGAATCCCAGGCGGATCAGGAGACTGCAAAGAAAGCTGCCGCGGCCCCCTTCCCCGCCGTGAAATCCGCCGTAGCGCTGAACGGTGGAAAATCCGTTCTGCTGCAGCTTGAGGGTTCCCGTGTGCAGTGGCACAGCCTTGAAAACGGCGTGCTGAGCGACGCCACCGAATCCGCCGCACTTCCGCTTCTTGTGAGTGCCGGAGATCAGTTGCTCGCCGTGCGACCTGACAAAAAATCCGTCCTGCTCCCGCCCCAGCGTCCCTGGGTGCTGGAACGCACAATCGGGGGTGCGGACGACACCTCCACTTTCTCCGGCCGGGTCACATCTCTGAGTTTCTCCAGCGGCGGGCGACTGCTCGCCACGGGCGGCGGCATTCCCTCCCGGAGCGGCGAAGTCAAAATCTGGAACGTGTCCGATGGCGCCTCCGTCCTTACCCTGAAGGATCCGCACTCCGATACCGTCAATGCGCTCGCCTTTTCGCCGGACGATTCTCTGCTCGCGACCGCCGGCAGTGACCGCTGGGCCCGCGTCTTCCGCGTGAGTGACGGCCAGCGCACGGCCTCGTTTGAAGGGCATTCCAGCCACGTCCTCAGCATCGCATGGCGTTGCGACGGCCTCGCTCTCGCCACCGGTGGAGCTGACAATACTCTGCGCGTCTGGGACCTCCTCGACGCCAAGCAAATCCGCAACACCACCTCATTCTCCCGCGAAGTCAGCGCCGTCTCCTGGATCGGCACCGGAGATACGATCGCCTCCGCCAGCGGCGACAGCACCGTGCGTCTCAACGACGACCGTCTGCCTGGCGCGAAGGGGTTCGTTTTCTGCCTGGCGACTGACTCTTCCGGCAAATATCTCGCTGCTGGTGGTGACGACGGGGTGCTACGCCTCTGGGACGCCTCGGGGAAAAAGCTGCTGCGCGAGCACACCGCAAAGTAAAACACGCGCCGCTGCGCAACCCGGCTCTGGACGGCGGAAATCACAGCGCTACGCTCGCCGCCATGAGCAAGACGATGCAAGCAATCGTAATCCGCGAATTTGGCGGACCTGAAGTTTTGGAACAGCGCGAAATCCCCCGCCCGTCCCCCGGGCCCGGACACGTCCTGGTGCGCGTGAAGGCCTCCAGCGTGAATCCCGTGGATACCAAAATCCGCAGCGGCATGCTCGCAGCCATGGCTCCGGAGGCTCCGTCAGTACTCGGATGTGATATGTCCGGTATTGTAGAGGAAACCGGCGAAGGCGTAACCGGCTTCGCACCGGGAGATGCCGTCTACGGTTCACCCGGCGGTGTGAAAGGGCACCCCGGCGCACTCGCGGAATACATGAATGCCGATGTAAGGTTGATCGCTCCCAAACCACAACACCTGACATGGGAGGAGGCTGCTGCGCTGCCCCTCGTGAGCATTACGGCATGGGAGGGACTTCTCGACCGGGCCAAAGTGCATGCGGGCCAGCGGGTGCTCGTCCATGGCGGCACCGGCGGTGTGGGACACCTCGCCCTGCAACTCTGCGCCGCGCAGGGAGCGGAGGTGTGGGCGACTGTTTCCAGTCCGGACAAAGCGAAGATTGCCCGCAACCTTGGTGCGGCGGGGACCATCGACTATCGCGGGCAAACCGTGGACGACTACGTAAGGGATATCACGGACGGAAAAGGATTCGATGTCGTTTTCGACAGCGTCGGCGGAGACAATGTCGCCCGCTGTTTTCAGGCTGCCGCCGTGAGCGGGACCGTGGTTTCCATATCCACCCGGACGACCGCCGACCTTTCGCCTCTCCATGCCAAAGGGCTGACCCTGCACGTCGTTTTTATGATCATCCCGCTGCTTTATAACAAGGGCCGCGAACGGCACGGAGAAATCCTCCGCGATCTCACCCGGCTCGTCGAATCCGGGAAAGTAAAGCCCCTGTGCGATCCGAGGCGGTTTTCCTTTGCAGACGCCGCGGAGGCTCACGCCTGGCTGCAAAGCGGCAACGCGGTGGGCAAGGTCGTTTTGACCGGCTTTTAGGGCTTCCGTCCGGGCATGCCGGGTGCTATTTCAAGGCGGTCTACGCCATGCACCGCCTCCTCTTCCTTTGCTGCGCAGTGATTGCGCCGGCGCTACCCCCAGCCTCCGCACAACCGGTCATCACTGAGTTTATGGCGGACAATGCGAGCGGCCTCGCTGACGCCGCAGGCCGCCACAGTGACTGGATAGAAATCCACAATCCAGGCGGCACTCCGCAGGACATGACCGGATGGCACCTGACAGACAACGCCTCGACTCTGACAAAGTGGACTTTTCCGGCTGTCAGCATTCCCGCAGGCGGACGTCTCGTGGTGTTTGCCAGCGGCGATGGCGTGCCCGACACCGGCGGAGCTCTTCATACGAATTTCTCTCTGGATGCCGGCGGCGAGTATCTCGCACTCGTCGCACCGGACGGCGTGACGAAGTCCTCGGAATTCGCGCCCTATCCGCCGCAGCGCGAAGACGTGAGCTACGGCGTTGCCCGGACACGCACGGAAGTCATTTCTCCCGGCTCTGCCGGGCGGGCCGCCGCCGCCTCCGCCTCCATCACCGGAGACTGGCGCGGAGGCAGCGAACCTTACCCTGACAATACCTGGATGGCGGTCACGAACGGGATCGGCTACAATCGCGCAGATCAGCCCGTCCTTTCCCTGCCCTCTCCGGTGCTGACAGCGTGGCAGGTGCCCGCGGGCACGGTGGGAAATCAAAATTACGGCGGCGCGCTCGGGATGGATTTTTCCGCCGAGCGCCCCCTCACGGTCACCGCACGTGGCGCCTTCGATTCCGGAAGCAATGGCTTCGCACAGCCGATCCGCGTTCAGCTTTGGACGAGGGACGAGCACAGCACGCCTGACAATTTCAGCGACGACACGGGCG
>DATAIE010000056.1:0-9692 GCA_036262875.1 Verrucomicrobiales bacterium | reverse complement strand
AAGCCACTGCCTCGTTCAACAGGCTGAAAACGATAACTAAATATTTCATGGCACTCGGAAAGTCTGCGTTAGTGACGGATCGGGACCTGCGGCGGTTACCGGCGCGCAAGATACAGCGCGATGGTGAGATCAGCGTGAATTCGCCGCGATTTTCCCGAAACTCTGCGGGGTCTTCACCGTAGATGGGCTATGAATCCGCTCCGCCTTACACTTCTCCTGACTGCTCCCGTTCTGGCGGGGGTGGTCGCGCTCGCTCAGACCAGCAACAAACCGGCAGCACCCGCACCGATTGTAGCGTCGAAACCGGAACCTGGCTTCGTTTCCATCTTTGACGGCCAGTCTCTCAAGGGATGGCACGTGAGCGCAAAAAGCGGGCATTCCGGGACGAGCAGGCACGCCAGCGGAGGCCGCTGGGTGGTGGAGGACGGAGCGATTACCGGCAGTCAGGACATTCCGGGCAACGGCGGGCTGGTGGTCACGGACGAGGCCTACGGCGACTTTGAAGTATCACTTGAAATGAACAACGATTTCGGACCCGACAGCGGACTTTTCCTCCGCAGCACGGAGGACGGCAAGGCATGGCAGGCCATGATCGACTACCATGCCGGCGGCAACCTGATGGGCATCTACGGCGAGGGGCTGGGCGGTAATCCTCACGTCCGGAACTACAATTTCACTAACAAAGTGACGGAGATCGAAGAAAAGAAGACCGGCGAACCGCCGACGGCTCTGCCGGTGAAACCCGCGAGTTGGCCCTACTTCTGGCGGGCAGGCGAATGGAACGAACTCCGCGCCCGCATCGAGGGCAACCCGCCGCACATTACGACCTGGATCAACGGCGTGAAAATCATGGAATGGCAGGAGAAGGAAGTGAGGCACCAGGCCAGGGGCAGCATTGCGCTGCAGGTCCATGGCGGCGGGGACTACACAAGGCAGTTTGTGCGATACCGGAATATCCAAGTGAAGGCGCTGCCGGAGAAAAAATAGACCGGGTCAGCCCGCCGTCTCCGACTCCGGCCAGAGTTTGAGGAATGCCAGTTGCGCCTCCCGGTCCGGCATGTCGCCGCGATCGGGATCGGTGAGGAAGCGGCGGGGATACCCCGGCTCAAGAGCCTGTACGTGGACGATGCGCTCCTCCACAGTGAACACCGCGCGCCAGGCGCCGCAGCCGATCATCCACCGGTCGGTGCCCCGGCGTTTGATCCGTCGTGTCCGGTGGGGTGAGGGATCGCGTCCCAGCAATTCCACCATGCGGGGACGGAAATCAATTTCCCACACTTCACTCAGCCATTGGGCCTGCATGACCGCCAGGGGCGCAAAACGGACTTCGAAAGCAGGAGGCTCGAGATGCAGTTTTTCCACCTCTTCTGTCCAGCCGCCGGCGGCATCCGGAAAGCAGTCGTAGTCCGGGATGTAAGGCTTGATATCGAAGACAGGCGTGCCGTCGACGAGATCGCAGGGTCCCAGGACAAGCTTGCGGCCATCGATGGCGATTAACTGCACGCAGGTCAGTCCGAGAGGATTGGGACGGTGCGGTGAGCGGGTGGCAAAGACCCCGCGCTTTTTCACCGGTCCGCGGGGCGGCTGCACCAGGGGCCGCCAGGTGGTGTTCCGGTGGAACCACCATACCAGCCAAATACGCGTGAATCCTGTCAAATCCTGAAGCGCCTGTTCATAGGACTCACCCGGCATCAGTTCGAGCACGCTGCGCTCCTCCGTTTCCTCCACCGGTTGATGCGGGGCATGAAACTTCACGGTCTTCTCCGAGCGGATATAACCGATGGGACGAAGTGTCAGAGAAGGATCCATGAGATCACGTTTTCACAGGCCCTTCCGCTGAACCCGCCGGAAGGGCAGCAGCAGAAGTCCGAAGAATACGAAAGCCACCGCCTGGAGGCTCAGCAGATACCACGGCCACGGGCCAAGGTGGTCGAGAAGGCTCGCAGCTTCCGGCTTTCCGTTCATATAGCCATAGTTTGTATCGAGCACGAGGTTGAGACTGAAGGCCACCGCCATGTAGGCCCAACTCCACAGCATCACCCGGCGGAAGGCTCCAGGCTGAGGCTTCAATCCGGCTCCCATCACCAGCCCCAGCGCCGCCGCCTGGACGCCGCCGTGCTGGAGGAAAAAGGCGTAGTACTCCGGTGAATGCCAGTCAAACTTCACCGCCGGGGTAATGACTCCCTGCAGTGTTCCCGACAGCCCCCAGAGGTAACCCAGTTCCGCCCACCGCTGGCGGTGCGTGACAAGCGCCACTGCGAGAATGAGGGAGACAAGATCACACAGATGGAGAGGCAGCGAGTTTTTGCGCAACAGTTCGGCAGCCTCCGCGGGATCATCGCGATAACGAAGCCACGTGAGCAGAGGATCCAGGCCCACGGAAATCACCAGGAGAACCGCGAGGGTCACATTCGCCATCCGCTTGTAGCGCAGAGGGATGACCGCGCGGTTCAGCCGCACCATAAAGACCACCGCCAGCACCGTGGCCAGGATGGCAACTCCGTGAGCCGGGCTGAACAGGATGAACGGCTCGTTTCCCATTTACAGCTTTGGCGGCACCGGTTTTTGAGGGGCGTCGGCACTGCGGACGCCCTTTGCCTGGGTGACACGCCGGTACACTTTATCGCCGGCGCAGACATAGAGAGTATCGAACTTGGGACCTCCAAAGCACAGATTCGCGGCACGCTTGTTCGGCGGAAGGTTTAGAATACTGTTTACGCGGCCCGCCTGGTCGCAAACCTGAATGCCCGCAGGTGAACAAACGTAAAGCCAGCCGCCGGTGTCGAGGGCGAGACCGTCTGCACCGCTGCCCATGCCTTCGTCTTTTTCGTGAAGATGATAGTAACGCTGGCCACTGGCGAGTTTTCCGTCCGGCTGGACTTGATAGGACCACACGAAACGCCCGCGGGTGTCCGCCACGTAGAGAAGCGTCTGATCCGGGCTCAGTTCGATGCCGTTGGGAAGTTCCTGCTGATTCTTCGCCACCACCTGCTTCGCACCGGACGGGCTGACGTGATAGATTTGGTGGTTCTTGTGATCTGTGAACCAGATATCTCCTTTGTGGCTCACCACACAATCATTCACGTCCACGTCGCTGGTGATGACAGTGGATTGGCCAGTGGTCACGTCCCAAGCGGAGATCGTGCGGCTGCGGTTGCAGCAGGCATAGAGTCTTCCATCGGGGCCAAAGCACATTCCATCCGCGCCGCCGGTGTTTTCGGCAAAGACAGTGACTTTGCCGTCGAGACCGATCCTGTGAATGCGCTGGCTGGCACTGTCTGAAAAATAGACTTCTCCATTGGGCGCGGCAGTGGGTCCTTCGGTAAATTTGTAGCCTTCGCCTGCCAGTTCCCAGTCTGCTCCGGGAACCACGATTTTCATCACAGGCTGTTTGTCGTTGGGTTGTGCTTTCACTTCCTTTTCCTGCCAGAGCCACTTTAGAGCCTGCGGCATAATGGCGCCACCCTGCTTTCCGTTGTGGCCGCCATCGCCCCACTCGTGATTGACGGCGTATCCGGAAAAAGTGAGGGCGCTCAGCATCTGCTGGTTCGCAATCCACCAGTCGCCCCCGTAGATGTTGAGGTCGTTGCTGCCGTCCTGGAGAAACACCCGCAACGGCTTCGGTTCACACTTGCGGATGTAGACGTGATACTGGTCGCCTCCCCGCAGTGCGGTGTAGGTGCCGATGGTGCTGAAGACCCGGCGAAATGCCTCCGGCCGCTCCCACGCGGCGGTGAAGGCCGCGATCGCTCCGCTGCTGGAGCCCGCGATGGCGCGCTGGTTGGGGTCGTCAGTGATGTTCCACTTCTTCTTCACTTCGGGCAGCACTTCTTCGACCAGGAACCGCGCGTAGGCGTCACCCAGACCGTCGTATTCAAAGCTGCGGTTGAACCGCGGCAGGGCATCCTTGTTCGTCGCGGGCATCACGCCCGGATTGATGAATACACCGATGGTCACCGGCATGTCCCCGCGGGCGATGAGATTGTCGAACACGACCGGTACGCGCCAGCTGCCCTTGCGATTCACGTAACCGCCTCCATCCTGAAAAACCATGAGGCTCGCGGGCTTTGAGGCGTCATATTGAGAGGGCACGTAGACCCAGCACTCATGCTCCGAGCCCGGGAAGATTTTGCTTACCGGCAGCGGGAGCTTCTCCTCCTTCCCCTGCGGCACGCCGGGTTGCGGGGAGGAATCAGGCCCCAGTTGATAGTCGTCCGCCGCCCGGAGGACGGAGGCTGAGAGGGAAAGTGCTAAGAGGGCTGCTGTAGTGGGTTTCATAACGCGGAGGCCGCAAACGGCGGAGGTTTATGACGCCTTTCAGCGAAGGCCGGAAGTAAAATCCATTCCGCAGGTGCGCGGTCTCATTTGCCTTCGCCTGCAGGGGAACTGACTCTCGCAACGAGACGCTTCCGGTTGGCCCGGACAGCTTCAAGAAACGTCGCGGTGCTTTCTTGTGAGTAACCGTATATCTCGTCGCGCAGGTCCGAAAAACTGCAGTAACATGAGTCCGTCTCAAGGTAGCTTCCGCCGGCGGAGGTGATGTAAAGGGTCGCGTTGAATCCTGCGCCCGTGCAGCACGAATGCTCCATCACTATCGAAACCCAGGACCCATCCTTCATCGTCACCACCTGCCCGCCCTCTTTGTTCAGCTTGAGCATGGCCTCCGCTGTTTTGATATTGTGACAGTTGAGAAGCTCTTTCTCCCACTTCCTCACAAAAGTAGATTGAGGGGAAAAGTAGTCCAGAGGAGTCCCCTCAGGAAAGAGGCCCAGTCTCACCGCGCCAATTGCCAGCGCCAGCAGCAGGGACACCGAAAGTAAGATGGAACCCGCCAGTTTCATTCGTTTCGGGGAATGCGGAAGGTGACGGGCTTCGCCTCTGTCACGCAGATCGCCGCGCCGTAACAAAGCGCGGGGCGGGCATCGGCAAACCGGACGCGTTGCATCCTGGCGTCCCACAAATCGAGGTAGGAGCAGTTTACGGTTTTCTGTCCATCCCCCAGAGGAAGATAGCGTTGCTCGCAAACGCAGGCAAATTCAGGCCTGCCAGGGAGAACATAAAGATACCCGCCGTTGGGTGACATTTCAAACATCCGGCGGTCATTGAGATCGACTCCAAACAATCCCACCCCGTCCGTACTGCCGCGATGCTGCGTGAAGAAAGCGGCGCGCAGCGGAGGGGAGTCCAGGAATGGCGATCCTTTGCAAAATAACAGCGTCTCCGCCACGGTACCGTCGGGGCGAATGTCGTCGTCCTTTCTTTCTTCATTTGGCACCGCACCGGACGGAAGCGGAAGCGTCCAAAACTCCTTTTCTTTCCCGGTGCGTTTGGGGCTGTAGACGGGAAATGTCTCGATGCCGGTATCCGTGCCTTTTTCACGAAGCCACGCATTCTTGGGAAACCAGTCGCTTTCATCCGGCGGACGGCGCTTTTCATCGTCTTTAAGCACCAGTTCCAAGTCGGACCCTGGAAGTTTATAGGAAAGTTCACCGGCTTTCGCAGAGGTGGAGAGGCGTTTTGCTCCGGAGTTGTCATCCGCCGGCACGAAATCCGGTATGGTGAACTGATCCGGTGCAGATGACTGCTTTTGATACCACGCCGGGGAGTCTTCGAGCGCCCGGTCGTGGTCGCCGGAAAGGCTGATCATGCGCCACTGCTCTTTGTTGCCTGCGCCCCGCTGATAGACGATCCCGCTGCCGTCCGGGGCAAAAACAGGATCATGATCCTGTCCTGTTTCCCCCCGCGTCAGTTGCTTCACCAGCTTGCCGTCCCGGCGGTAAAGATAGAGGTGGCTGTGACTAACACCCTCGACCTGAAAGTAGCGAATGGCGACCACTACATTTTCCGCAGGGGGCGTTTGCGCAGGGGGTGCTGCCTGACCTGTGGAAGTGGAAAAGACCGTGAACGCGAGCAGCGAAAGGGAGAAACTCAGAACAAAGGACCGCATGCCATCACTTCGCCTCACGGGACTGCTCCTGCAATTTCGTTTTTGCGATCCGGAGCGTTTCCTGGCTTGCGTGCGCAGGCGCTTTCTGAAAATTGGTCGCCGTGTCCCCCTCCCCTGTTCTTATTCTCGCCCCCCGGGTGACGGATGATTCCGTGTCCGTCTGGCGTGCGGCGCTCGCGAACGGCTGGACGAGTCACCGGCTTTCGAACTGGCGGGTGCCGGAGGATCTCAAAGTTCAAACCGGCGACTTTGTGATTTACGCGGAGCCGCTCTTTGCTGAAGCGGTGGCGGATCAAATGGGGCTGGCATTGATGGAGCCCCCAACGACACGGCTGCCTTCCCTGCCGGATGAGTTCGTGCACAGAAAGATCGCTCTGCTCCGTCTTTCCGAAGCCGCCCTTCTCGACAGACCCACCTTTGTTAAGCCGGCTGAAGGCAAGGTCTTCGAGCCGCGCGTTTTTCCTGCGGGAAGCGAACTTCCATCCGTTGAGCAGGTTGGCGATATCGCTGTGCTGATCAGTGACCCTGTTACTTTCATTCTTGAGGTGCGCTGCTTCGTAGCCGGAGGAAAAGTGATCAGTGCGAGCCCCTACTGGCGGAATGAAAAGCTCGCCGTAACAATGGACGGGCGATGGCCGTTCCTGGAATCCGAGGAAGAGGAGGCCCTGGAATTTGCGGGAAAAGTGTTGGGACATCCGGAAGTTGCCTGCCCACCCGCTTTTGTGCTCGATGTGGGGATCACCCGGGAACACGGCTGGGCCGTGATCGAAGGCAATCCCTGCTGGGGAGCGGGACTCTATGGATGCGATCCTCTGGCTGCCTTGCAATGCGGTCGCATCTCACTGCGGCGGCGCAATGAATTGACGCCGGAGCACCTGAAATGGATTTCGAAAAGGCAAAGCACGACGCCCCAGCCACTTTAAATTGTAGCCTCGAATATGAAAATCCGATACACTCTCCTTCTGATTTTTGGGGCCGCCTGCAGGGCAGACGAGGTGAAGTGGATGGAAAAGGAAATTTACACGGTGTCCTTTGTGAAGGGATCGGAAAACAGCCTGGTGAAAATCAAGGCGGCCACTCCTGAATTGGCTGGTTACGCCGGATTCTTCTGTGACCCGGGAAACCGCAGCGCCACCAGGATATCCGGCATCAGAACAGAAGGAGTGACTCCCGGACGCCTTGACGCATGGGAGAAGGTGGAAATCGGAGTACCTCAGAAATTTCTCGATGCCGCACTGGCCCCGGAAGACTCCTGGTGGCAGTCGCTGGCTCTCACCGGTGATCCTGTGCACCGGAATGAAAAGCCCCTCTGCCAGTGGGGGAACAGCATTTACATCGTACTCAAGCCGGAAAGCAGGGACCGTAACGTCCTTCATCCGAAAATCGAATGGGCCGGCTTTCAAATTACGGGTTGCGCTCCCGAAGCGAGAAACAATCAACTGCCAATCCTCTATTCCAGAATCACCGATCCTTCGCGGAACCTCGCGCCGGCATTTTTCGGACTTCTCGATGTCGGAACAGGGCGCGTTTCTGAAGTCCTGCAGGGCGGCGCCTCTTTCAGCGGAGACGACCAGGCAGGCTGGATCAACGACCAGCGGATCGCGATAACGGCATGCTCCCGTTACGGAGAAAGCGGCGTCACGATCGACCTGGCGAAGAAAAAAGTGGACGCCAGCCTGTCTATTCCAGGCGCCGCAAGATGGTTGATTGCCGACGGGCACCTGCTCGCATGGCACCTGCACCCCGGGGTCATCCCGGTCGGGTCGAGAGAGTAATCTCAATGAATAAACGCGGGTAATCCGCTTCCTTTCGGGCTTGAAACGCTGACCTGCTTCAGGATCGTAACAGCATTATGAAATCCAGCCGTGCCGAGGCGAAAAAAATTCCCAGCCCGGGGAAAAAGTCTGGCCATAGCTCCATAACACTATCGGTTCCCCGGCTTCGGGGGATTTCTTTGGAAACTCTTCAGGAGTTTGAGATGAAATATGGGCCGAAGCCTAAAGCCCGCCCGGTAGATGCGGTGGCGACCCTACTCCGTTTGCGGCGGGGCAAGGCATGATTGCCTATGCTGACAGCAGCTTTGCTGTGGCACTGTTTACCCAGGAGGAGGATCATGGGAATGCCGGGTGGCAATGGTGGAAGACCGCCGGCTTATGCCAAATTATGATTTCCCGGCTGACCGTCCTCGAAACCGAAAATACGTTTCATGCGCTTCGGCTGGATCACAAGCTGAATGCTGTAGATTTCAGACAGGCGACCACTGGATTCGCACAGGCCCGGATGGAGGGACTTCTGGTCCGCCGGGAAACGCCCGTGCATAGACTGTATCCGGAAGCTCACCGCCTGATCGCTCACTATTCCGCGCGGGCCGCATATGGCACCCTCGACATCCTGCATGTTGCTGCTGGTGTCATTCTCCGCGCTGATACCTTTTTAACTTTTGATAAGAGTCAGGCGAAGCTCGCTGCCTCCGCAGGGATGCGCGTTGAACCGCCACTCCGGAGGTAACGGGAGCCCCGTCAGAGAATTCGCGCCCGCAGTTTTACATCCGGCCCTATTCTTTGCACCGAGGTGAACTGCATCGTCACCGAGCCTTCTTCAAAACAGTCCGCCTCAACAACGGGTCGTCCTGTGCCCGAAATGACTGGCGCGGTATAAAATACCGCCTCATCCACCAGTCGCCCGCTGAAGGCTGAGGCGAGGAGTCTGCCGCCGCCTTCGATGAGGACGCACATTACACCGCGGGCGGCGAGGTCCTGCAGGACCTCCGGGAGCGGCTTGCTCCGCATGGCGAGGGTGCGGTGGCTGTGTTCGTCTGTGAAAACTTTGGAATCCGGCGGGAGGTTTCCGGAATGAGTCAGGATCACACGCCATGGCTGCTCCTTCTCTGCGGGAATGTCAGGGCCCCGCAACGTCAGGGAGGGATTGTCCCTCCGGAGAGTCTCTGCTCCCACAAGAATGGCATCGCACTGCACACGGAGGCCCATGGCATCGGCACGGGAGACTTCACTCGTAATCCACTGCCCCTCTCCCTCCGGACGCGTGATGCGGCCATCGAGGCTCATGCCGGCCTTGGCGATGACCCACGGCAGGCCGGTGGTGATGAGCTTGGCAAAAGGCGCAATCACCTCACGGCATTCCTCCTCCAATACCCCTGACGCCACTTCAATCTCCTCCGCGCTCAAAATCCCGCGCGCCTGGCCTGCATGCTTCGGATTCGGGTCATCCGCTCCCCACACCACACGGCGGATGCCCGCCGCGATGAGCGCCTCCACACAAGGCGGCGTGCGTCCGTGAGTCGAGCACGGCTCCAGCGTCACATAGGCGGTCGCTCCCGCGAGAGCGTTTAATCCCTGCGCCTCCTCTGCATTCCGCAGCGCCTCCACTTCCGCATGCGGGCCACCCGCCTTCCGGTGCCATCCGCTCCCAAGCAACCGGCCGTCTTTTACAATGACTGCGCCGACGCAGGGATTGGGACTCGTAAGGCCCGTGCCGCGCCGTGCCTCCGCAAGCGCCAGGCGCATCCAGTGTGCATCGCCGCTCATTTTTCGATATTCGCGATCTGTGACTCCCCGCCGGCCTCCACCACCATGAGGTCGATGGCCACCACATCTTCATACGGCACGCGGCGGCGCTGGTACTTGTTGGTGAGTTGCAGTCGCAGGTCCTCCAGGATGGGGAGAGGCACGGGATTGAGCTCCTCCCAGTCCTCATCCGACTTCAGGGTGGTTTTCACATGCCATTT
>DATAIE010000055.1:0-8270 GCA_036262875.1 Verrucomicrobiales bacterium | reverse complement strand
CACCCGCGAAAAATTCTGCATTTTTCCTGATCCATTCGAATGGGGTTTTGCGGATAGTGGTGTGAATGGCGACCCCAGCCGCAACTCATGGCGATTCCCGTTTTGAAAGCACTGCCGGATCCCCTGCCTGCTCCGGCCTCTACGGAGGCGGAGCAGGCGGCTTTGCTGATTGCGGGCATCGCCCGGCAGGATGGCAGGGCGCTTAAGGAGCTGTACGGGTTGTGGTCCGCAACGCTCATGGGAATCGCGATGAAGATCCTCCAGGACCGCGGGGCGGCGGAGGAAGTGCTGCAGGATACCTTTGTGCGGATTTGGAAACGGGCGGCGGAGTTCGACGCGCGGCGCGGGAACGGATTTGTCTGGGCCTGTACGATGCTGCGGGGGCTGTGCCTCGACCATTTGCGCTATCACTCGTGCCTGAAGCGCGGGGGCGGACGCATCGTGGCATTCGATCCCGCAGCCACGGCGGACGAACGCTCCCGTCCGCCGCAGGTCATGGCAGCCGATGAACTGCGCCGGGTGGAGACTTTTATGCACTCACTGGACCCGGCGGACCGAGAGTGCCTGCAACTGGCCATTTTTTTCGAATACACTCATTCAGAAATCGCGGACAACCTTCGCGCCCCGCTCGGCACGGTGAAACAGCGGCTTCGCCGTGCCCTGGGGAAACTCCGCGCGCTTCTCACGTCCCATGAAAGATGAAACCCGTGAACATGCGGCCTGGCGCGCCTTCGGTCTGCTGACGCCGGAGGAGCAGGAGGCCTTCGACGCTGCCGTGGGGGTGGATGCTCCGCTGGCGGAGGCGCGTGGACGCGTGGAGGCATTGGCGGCGGCGGTTTCCGTGACACACTCACGACCCGTGGCCCCCGGAGCGGATGTCTGGGACCACATCGGGGAACGCTGCGGGATTGCCCGGCAGCGACGTACTTTCATTTCCAGCGCTCGGCTGCGTTCCGTCCTCTCCTGGGCCGGATGGGGCGTGGCTGCGGCGCTGGCGGTGCTGCTGGCGGTGAGGGATCGCACGGATTCCCTCACCGCCGGTCGGTCCCAGGGCCCTGAAACTCCCGCGCCTTCGGACAATCCCAGGAGGGTGATTTCCCATTCCCCCGCGAATCCACCGGCCCCTGACAAGACTTTTACCGAATCTCCTGTCCGCCAGCGCAGTTTGCGCCCCCCTGCGGATCCCCCCGCCGCCGGGCCCCCTGAGCATGACGCGCTGGCAACAACCAACCCGCCTCCGCCTCAACCGGTCGTCCCGCCCGGAAACACGCCGCCGGAGCCAACCGCTGAGCATGGAGAAAAGCGGCGTCTCATCCAGGAAATCGCGACTCTCCGCGCAGAACTGACCCAGAGTCAGGCGAAAAACCGCGAGATGCTCCTCCCTGCGCCCGGCCGTTCGTGGCCGCTCATCGTTGAAATGAAATCCCCCTCCGCCGTGAGGGACGAGTCCAGTCCGCCCCTTTCTTCACAAATCGCCGACGCTTTCGCCAACAAGCCCGCTCCGGAACCGAAGACGCCCTCCGAAGCGACACCGCAGCTTCAAGCGACTGCGATTCCTGTCTATGACCCTGCCCGCGATACCGGCACTCTGGCCGTCCGGAATCTCCCGGTGGCCACGGGTTTCCGTTACAATTTGTGGGTAAGCACGGCGGACTCCAGCGAACCCGTCTACGTGGGCACGCTGCCGGCCAACCTCCGCAGCACGGACTCTCTCGATTTCAGTCTTGGCAGCACCGGCATCATCCCCACCACCTACTACCTGACGACCGGCACTTTCAGCGCCGGGAACACCAGTCAATTGACGGAAACGTCGATTAACCGCGATCAGCTCATCGCGCCAAACTCCTCCAACATCGTCCTCCAGGGCCCGTAACGCAGGCCTTCGGCCGTTCCGTTATTTCTTTTTGGATTTCGCCGCGGTTGCCTTCCGGGCTTTCTTCACGACCGCCGTCTTCTTTGCTTTGACCGGCTTCGCGCCGGGAGGTGCCGGATTTCCGGGCACGGGTTTCCCGATGTTGGCATCCAGCCACTGAGCCGCTGCTGCCGGCACGTTTTTCCGCATCGGGTCATCTGCATCGTAGTAGAGAGCATACATTTCAGCAAAAAACTCCCAGCGGGACATCGCCGCATAAGAACTGGGCATTTTCGCGACGAGATCGTCCAGCACGCTTGCCTTCACGACCATGAACTCCGCATACCAGTAGTTCAGGCAGAAGGCGTAACCGTTGGCCCGGTACCACTTCGCATAATTCGTGAACCAGTTGGCCGTGCTCTGCTCCATCGCCACCCGCGGACCGTATCCGTCCCGCAGCCAGGGGTGCCCAGGCTGTGCATGGGGCTGCGGTCCCGGATCCCATGAACTGCCACTGCCGAGAGCGGCAATGAGCCACTGCCGCATCTGCCCCTTTTGTGCAGGCGTGATGTTCGCTCCCCACCCGCCCATGAGCGCGATCCACGCATCGGCTCCGGCAAGGGTTCCGGGAAAATGCTGCCAGCCGAAACTCTGCTTCAGCCATGCGTCGACCACCGTGTCCATTTGTTCATGTACGGCATGGCCCACCTCATGGCGCAGCACATCCTCGAAACTCTCCTTATCCTTCAGTTCCGCAGACCCGATTTCAATCTGTCCCTCCCAGAACGTGCCGCCACCCCCGGCAATGAGATCGATGCGTCGCAGGCTGGTATTGCCCTCCACGTTGGTCACCGGCAGCGCTGCCAGCAGTTGCCAAATGGTGTCGAGATCCTTCCGGTCGCGGTTGGTAGCCCATTCATTTTCCAACTCGACGCCGAACCGCACCTCTTCCAGAGCGAGCGCTGCGGCATCGTTCCCCTTTTTCCGTGCGTACTCAAAAACGGTGCGTAAATCGCGTTTTGCCCATCCAGGAAGCTGATTCGCACGGGGGAGTTCCTTCACCATGCGTTTGAAATCGGCTGACGTCAGGGAGTAGGCCTTTCCGTTATTGATTTCCACCGCCGCAGCACGGAGCGCGTCCAGAGCGGAATAGCGGACCGTCCATCGCCGGAAATTGACCCAGTGATCGGGCAAATTGAAAAGGGGCGATTTTTTGTGAGCCTTCTTCACCCAGGCCTCCACTTCCGTCCTGCGCTCCGCAAGATCGTCTACGATGGAACGCGGAAAACCCACTTCATAGACCTCCTGCCGGTTATGGTGATTGGCGATGAACTTCAACTCGCGGGCCGTCAAAGCGGCCAGAGAAATCTGCAGCCGGGCGTTCTGCGTGAGAAAAGGATGCTCATAAATCAGCAGCACCTTGATCAACTCAAGGAGCCGGTCATCGAGACCGGCATCCTGCGCGAGGAGCTTTTCCTTGAGTTCGTCGAACCCGTAAACCACGCGAAGTTCACGGCTCCTGCCGTCACTGAGCTTTGCGGGCAGCACTGAGGTCGCTTTGTCGAGCGTCCGGCTGTGGTGCTTATATTGATAACGATTGCTGCGCGGGGTAACGAGGAAAACCGTATTCCGTTTAAAATCTGTATAGAAGAGCGGGTGTTCGACCACGACCGTTTTGCCGCAGGCGGGGCAAATCGTCCGGTTCATTTCCCCGCCAATGATTTTGGCCCTCGAAGCGGGATTGCGTCCTCCGTTTACACTCCGGGCAACATTGCCGGGAAAGGAGGCTCCGCAGGAGCATGTGGCGACAGCAGGATGAAATACGGACATAGGAGCAGGCGATTGGCGTTGACGGGCGCAAAGCCGCCCGGGCGGCTGATTTCCGGGTTCGCGCCGGCTGCCACCATCTATCTATACCAGGTCGAAGGCTCTTTGTGACGAACTATTGTAGAATTCGAAACCGCGCCGCGATTGGCTTCAACCTTCGATACGTTCGAGCTTTACCGGATAAGTTTTTCCGGATGAAAACTGCGCCACATAGAGACTGCCATCCTTCCCAACGCATAGATCGTGGGGATGCTGAAAAATATCCCCGTCATGACGCATCGGCTGAAGACGGCCTTTATCATCATACACGGGAGGCGAGCCGGCAATATTCGAGATGACCTGCATCCTCTCATCCATCACCGAGACGAAACCGCGACTGTTGCGGTCTTTTGGCCAGTTGTCCGCAAGATGCGCGACAAAGGAGTGCCCGTCGTGCCGGCGGATCTGACGCGGATTGCCTCCCGGCATATCGATTTGCGCCAGCTTTTTCCCGTCCGTGGACAAGCGCAGAAGATATTGCTGATCGCTCATCGCGATGAGCAGCGAAGGGTTTTTCGCATCCTGTGCATCCAGCATTCCCCCGTGCGGTCCCCAGTGAACGATCCCGCCCTCTTTGCCGCCAAACTGTTTCACAAATTTTCCGTCCGCTCCATAGTGCGCGATGTAGTCGCGTCCGTAGCCGTCGAGCACGAAGAATCCTCCGTCCGGCAAATGCAATGTCCACGAGGGATGGTAGTCGTCCTCTTTGTCATATTTCCCTGTCTGCTGCGGCCAGCCCCACTCTCCGAGCATTTCGCCGTCCATGGTGGATTTGAAAATCCGGTGCCGGTTGAGATCCGTGAAATAGAGCACCTCGCGCCCGCCTTCCATCACCAGTGACAGCCCGTGCGCGCCCGGAAACGCCGTTCCCCACTTGTGCAGCAGCTTCCCCGCCGGGCTGTAGACGATGAAGTTGTTCTTCGTTTCATTGGTGAGCAGGATCAGATTTCCCTCTCTGTCGCAGACGATGCCATGACAGTCGTTCACCGGCGTTTTGGCATCGAGCACGCCCCAGCCCGGCACCACCCGGTAACGGAACTTCCCCTGACCCAGGACCGGCTCACCTCCCCGGACGACAGCCGGGAAAAAGAGACCGGCAGCAGCGGTCTGGAGAAAGCGGCGGCGTTTGAAATGCGGTTTCATTCCGGAAATGAGAGGTTGTGCAGAAGCGGCACCGTAAGCCAGTTGCGGCGGGCATTGCAACTTTTTGCAAAAGACCGGTAACCTCCGCCCGCCATCCCGTCAGGACACAGGCAGAAGCCATGAATTCCCATCCACCTCTCCCCTGCCCGCAATGCGGTGCCGCCATTCCCCAGGGCGCGCCTCAGGGTATCTGCCCGCGCTGCCTTCTTCAAAACGCCATGAATCCCACGGTGGTCCAGCAGGACATTCCCGTGCCGCCGCCGGAGGAAATCGTCCATGCGTTCCCGAATCTCGACATCCTGCAGCTCATCGGCGCGGGTGGTATGGGCCGCGTCTACAAAGTGCGGCAGCCGCACCTGGACCGTATCGTGGCCCTGAAGATTCTACAGCCGGAGCTCGCAGGGGATCCCGCCTTTGCAGAACGCTTCACCCGCGAGGGCCGTGCGCTCGCAAAGCTGACTCATCCTAACATTGTCACCGTTTTCGATTTCGGCAAGGCGGGGGAATTCTACTGGCTGCTGATGGAATACGTGGATGGCGTGAATCTCCGGCAGGCCATGCAGGCGGGAACCATGACGCCGCGCGAAGCCCTGCAGGTGGTGCCTATGATTTGCGCCGCTCTGGAGTATGCGCACGGACAGGGCGTCCTGCACCGCGACATCAAGCCGGAGAATATCCTCATCGACACCCAGGGGCGCGTGAAGATCGCGGACTTCGGTGTGGCCAAAATGCGCGGCGAGGCTGGGCGCCACATCACCCTGACTCTAAGCGGTTCCGCGCTCGGCACGCCCGCCTACATGGCTCCGGAGCAAATCGAGCGCCCGCAGGATGTGGATCACCGCGCAGATATTTATTCGCTGGGCGTGGTCTTCTATGAAATGCTCACGGGCGAACTCCCGCTGGGCCGCTTCCTGGCCCCCTCCGAAAAAGCCGGGACAGATCCGCGGCTGGATTCTGTGGTTTTCCGCACCCTCGAAAAAGAACGGGACCGCCGCTATCAAACTGCAGGGGAGATGAAGACGCAGGTGGAGTCATACGCCACCGCACCGCGTCCTCCGGTCCGCATGAAGGAGGAAAGAACCTCCCGCAAGGCGGTATGGGCTTTGATTTTGACCATCCTGGGGCTCGTTCTCACCGGAGGACTTTTCGTCGTCACCACCGCAAAATTCGTTCAGGTCCAAGCCACATCCTATCAGTCATCGACAGGCCACACGGTCGACGTTTCACGCGAAGCCACGACGGACGGGGATGCGAGCCGTGAAAGCGGCCCGCGGTTGTCGCCACAAGGGCGCATTGAATCGCATGCGGCGCGCCCCCCCTTTCAGCCGACTGGCCAGACCCCCCCGGCCATCTCGATCCTGCTGGGTTTGATTCCCCTGGCGGTACTTCTCACGGGCAACGCCCTGGGTATTTCCGCCCTGAAAGACATCCGCACATCAGAGGGCAAGCTCGGCGGCAAGGCCAGTGCCGTCTTCGCGGCGGGGATGGTTCCGGGCATCCTGCTGGTAGCCGTAGCCGCCATGGGCTTCATGTTTGCCGGGGAAGAACTGATGCGCGGAAGGGGCCGGCGCCCTGGCGATATCTGGCCCACCCTTGGTGCGACCGCGGGGATTGGTCTCGCCTTTCTTCTTTTCCGCCGCCTCTCCCTCTATGCCGATGGATGGAAAGCACCGGCGGACTCCGGCCATATTAAAAGGAGCGCGTCCTGCAGTCTTGCCCTCTGTTTCACCGTTACCGGGGCGGCCCTTGCCCTGGTGACCGTGGTAATGGGTTCCAAAGAACCGCGAAGCTCCAGCTTCGGCGAAATCCTCGCCTTCATTTCACTTGCGGTGCTCCTGGCGGGCACCATTTCCGGAGTGCAGGCGCGCGGAGAGCCTGCGGGGCGGACCTCCGCCTGCCTGTCTGCGTTCCTGTTTGTCGCCCTCGTGTTTCTGGCCTTCTCGTGAACTGCTGAACATGCCGGGCACTCCTGACAACGCCGGTTTTTCCGCCACCCGCTGGACGCGGGTGCTGCAGGCCAGAGGCCGCACCCCGGAGGGCCGCGCCGCATTGGCCGACCTCTGCGCGGTGTATTACGCGCCGGTACATTTGTTTATCCGGCAGTGGATGCGCAGTCAGGACCGGGCCGATGATCTCACCCAGGCCTTCTTCACGGAACTGCTCAGCCGCAACGGCGTGGAGGGGGCCGATCCGGACCGCGGACGCTTTCGCTCCTTTCTGCTGGGAGCGGTGAAGCACTTTCTGCAACACGTCCGCGAGCGGGAACAGGCTGTGAAGCGCGGGGGACGGGTGGAGTTTCAGGCGCTGGAAGCCACCGCCGCAGGCCTGGAAATCCCGGACAGTGCCACGCTCCCGCCGGATGCCGCATTCGATAAACAATGGGCCCTGACACTTCTCGACCACACCCTTCGCTCACTCGAGACACAGTTCACCGCTGAAGGAAAGGCGGGCTTGTTCAACGTTCTCAAGCCCTGGCTTACGGGTGAAGCCGGTCCCCAGGCCGCGGCTGCCGCGGAACTCGGGCTCAGCGAGACCGCCGTGAAAGTCTCCATTCACCGTCTGCGCCAGCGGTTCCGCCAGCAACTTCGCGCCGAACTCGCCCAGACGCTCGATTCCGCCGCGACCGTCGATGAGGAAATGCAGCACTTATTCGCCTCTCTTTCCTGAGCCTGCACCTCACGGTTCCTGCCAGGTCTCCTGCACCCGTCCGATACCCACCGCCTTTCCAGTGGCGGCATTGACTTCCACCCAGACACCACAGACACGCACGGGACCGTGAGCGACAGCGAATTTCACGGGCATGCCGGTGCGAAACCGGTGAAGCACCGGGTCCACTTTACTGCCAATCACGCTGTCCAGCGGACCGCACATGCCGGCATCACAGAGGAATGCGGTCCCGTTGGGGAGGATGCGTTCGTCGGCGGTTTGCACGTGGGTGTGAGTGCCCACCACGGCGGAGACGCGACCGTCAAGGTGCCAGCCCATCGCGACTTTTTCGCTGGTGGCCTCGGCGTGGAAATCCACAAAGATCACAGGCGTTTCCGCGCGGAGGGCCTCCACTTCACGGTCCAGTGCGAGGAATGGATTTTCGAGCGGCGGCTGGGTGAATGTGCGACCCTGCGCACTCGCCACGGCCACTTTCCCCTTCGCCGTTTCCAGGACGACGCTCCCCTGCCCCGGAGTGCCGGGCGGCCAGTTCAGCGGACGCAGCAGACGCGGCTCCGTGGTCATGTAGTCCATCAGTTCATTCTGATCCCAGACGTGGTCGCCTGTCGTCACCACCGCCGCTCCGGCACGCATCAGCGCGATGGCGATCTTTGGCGTGATCCCCCGCCCGCCCGCCGCGTTCTCACCGTTCACAATCACGAAGTCGATCTCCAGTTCCTCCCGCAACCGGGGCAGCAGTTCG
>DATAIE010000054.1:0-1886 GCA_036262875.1 Verrucomicrobiales bacterium | reverse complement strand
CTCGCGCGGGCTCATCCAGTTCCGCCGGTCCGTCTACAAGTTCTCGGAGGAAAAGCTGGACCCCGCCTGCGACTGCCCCGTCTGCGCGCAGTATTCCCGCGCGTATCTGCACCACCTCACCAAAACGCAGGAGACGCTGGGCTGGCAGTTGATGGGGCAGCACAACATTTATTTCTATCACCGCCTCATGCGCGAAATCCGTGAGAGCATTCTCGCAGGACAATTCATGACATTGTATCAGGAAAAACGGCAGTGGCTGGGGCTGGAGGACATCGACAATCCCAGCGTGAGCCGCGCCGCCCCGCCCGCGCCCGCCCGTTCCCTGCGGCTGGGAGCCTACGAGGTGCACACGGCCCCGGCGGGATTCTCCAGCATCCGGCACCACGCCTCCGGCGAGATCATGCATTCGCACACGCCGCCCATGGAGGAGGCCCGCGCGCTGTATGTGGAGCAGTCGCATCTGGCGGAGCGCCTCGCGGACGCTGGCGCTGACCCGCTCTTCATCTGGGATGTGGGCCTGGGGGCCGCCGCCAACGCCATGGCCGCCATCGAGTGTTATGAGGCCCTGGCCGCCGCGGGGCCCGTACGTCCGCTGCAACTCATCAGTTTTGAAAACGATCTCGATTCCCTGCGCCTCGCCCTGCGTCACAAATCGAAGTTCCCCAGCCTGCGCCACGGCGCTCCGGAGGCACTGCTGGCGCGCGGCACATGGACCTCCCGCCGCTTCCCCGGACTCTCCTGGCAACTGCTGGAAGGCGATTTCCAAAAAACCCTGACAACGGCATCGGCGCTGCCGGACCTCATCTTCTACGACATGTTCTCCAGCCGCACGCACGCGGACGAGTGGACCGTGGAAGCCTTTCGAAGTCTCTTCGCCGTCTGCGGCGGACACCCCGCGTAACTCTTCACCTACAGCACCTCCACCGCCGTCCGCACCGCCCTCCTCGCCGCCGGCTTTCACGTCGCCAAAGGCCGCAGCACCGGCGTGAAGACGGAGACTACCATCGCCCTCACCCCCGCCCGGGCCGCCTCCACTCACCACCCGCTCCTCGATGCCGACTGGCTCGCCAAATGGCAGCGCTCCCACGCGCAGTATCCGGACACCCTGCCGCCGGACGAGCGCCCCGCCTTCGCCCGGCTCATCCTCGGGCATCCGCAGTTTCGGACAGACAGGGCGTGAGGGGGGGAGAGCCTTCACGAAGCGCCGTGCACGGGCATCTCTCAATTCGAGACCAGCCGGCAGAGGTCGCATTTGAATATGAATTGCCACCAGCGCCGCGACGGCTCAGGAAGGGATTCAGTCCTCCATGCTCCGTCGCATCCCGGGCAGGCTTTATGGACCTCGCCGCCGCGCCACCCCTTGTATTGCATTAGATAATAATACACCGGCACCCCGGTGGCCGTTTCAATCTCCCGGCACAGATCCCGCCCTTCTACGGAAAGCTGGCTTTTGAGATCAGCCAGTTGGCGATAAGCCGCACGTTCGAGCGCTCCGCATGCCAGCCAGATGTTATCGTGGTGATAATAACTGCCTTTCCATCTGTAGAGCCTTTCTTTGACATCCCAGGTCACCGGAAGGCGGAACACCGGCACGGGAGGCTTTCCGTCACCGCGGCACACTGACAAATCCCGATCGAGCGCAGTAGTGAAGAGGTAAAGGAACGGAGCGCTCCGCCATGTCGATGCCGGCCGGGATTCCCGGTCGTCCAGTATCCGCCACTCGGGCGCCCTGCCAAAAGCCTCAATGACCTTCCTCAGATCCTTTTTTCCCCAGGGAGAATGATAGCGCCCTGCAGTCGCTCCCTTACCAGCCAGCAGCACATTCGAATTCAGACGGCCTTTCGTCCAGGCAAGGAAGTAGGAATCGCAAATCTGCCCGGCGTGGA